>CBFGLL010000001.1:0-46474 GCA_965649585.1 uncultured Chitinophagaceae bacterium
GTTGGTGACTTCAATTAAGGGAAGCCATCGAAAGCATGTAAATATGCAAAAGGAACTTGAATATGCGCTAAATTAGCAAAGCTGGCCTGTTTTTATTGCGAAGTCTATTACTCAGCGGGGTTTTGCCTTGGTAATTTTTTTGGAACGAGGCGCTTTGTGAGGCGAAAACCCCGCTGGACAGAAATTCGTGACACACCCAACGGAGGCAGAAATTAGTGCCCATAATTTATATAATCCTTCTTAATCCACTTTCTTTTTCTTGAAGAATAAATAAATATAATTTTTGAAGAACCCTCTTTGCCAAGCAAAATCCCCTTTTTTCTATCTGAATCGGAGGCAACAAGATAATTAATTATGGAAATACTCATCGTCAGACCGTTTAATTCTGGCACAACTTTCCATACAATATCTCCCTCCTTGAGGATATTGTCCCTGTCAATGCATGTTATACAAATCGTTTGCACTTCTTTTGGGAGAGCGCTTTGGTAAGTGCAGTCATTTTTATAAATGATGTAGATTTTCGGAACATTAGTTTGACCTCTCCATTTATAAAAATCAATTAATTTCAGGGAAATTGACGAGTCTATCATTTGCTTAATATCATCCCCTATGGTTTGACTGATACCCGAAGATAAAACTGATACGGCTATAATAGTTGTGATTAATTTTTTCATCATAGATTTAATAAAATTGTATACCGCTTCCAAGAACAAAATTATTATTGTGTCCCAGCGGGGCTTTCGCCATTTAAACCTCGGTAATTAATAACCCTCCGGACAAACCCCGCTGAATAATAAACTTCAGCTATTACAAACCAGTACTTACAATAGTTTGTAATGTACCGGAATAAAATTTTAGCCAAGCCGACGGGATAGAAAGAAGTTGTAGTGTTCATTCTGCCACACTGGTGCCGTAGCAGCCTGCACTCACACCCGTACCAAACCGCACTTTACTCCGTATCGCACCCGTAGTGAACCCTGGGTTACTCCGTATCGCACCCGAGGTTACTCCGTATCAACTCCGTATCAAACCTGTATGGTACTGGTGGAACAACTAGCGTGGGCTCGGTTCTTTCTCCTGGCAAATTGATGGAAATCTGGAATATTTTATCCCGAAATGGATAGGGTCGGCCATCTACTAAATATACGATCCCATAGCCCTCTTTCCAAGATTTTTACCACAATTTTTTTCTCTGCTCACTCCCACCTTCCATCGCCTGCTAATAAAAAAAGCACCACAGTTTCATGCAGTGCCTTTCAAATTTATCTCGATAAAAACTATGGTTGTATCGTCACCTTGGTGCCCACGGGTATATAGCTAAACAGGTCTTTCATCTCCGTATATTTTACAGATACACAACCGTCCGTCCAGTTGTAAAAATTATCTACGGTCCATTCTTCGCCGGGGCGGGTAGCATGGATGGCAATTCCATTCCCGATCCTGGCAGAAGCAGGAATGAGGCCCTTGGCTTTTCTTTCATTGAACCGGCGGTAACTCTCGGGTGTGGGATAATCAAGCAACAACTCAGGACCCCATTTGGGATGCATTTTTTTGATAATCACTTTAAAAGTACCCGTGGGGGTGCGTTTATCACCTTCCCGCATTTTATCGCTCAGGTCCTTACTGCCAAATACGATGGGGTAAGTGGCATACCATCCTTCATCATCATATACCTTAAGCTCGTAGTCGCTTTTATCTACAATGATGTAATAAGGATTGTTGTCAGAAACTTTAGAAGAAGGTTTGTTTACAAATGCAGTAATAGTGGCTGCACCTGCAATAAAAAGGATGGCAAAAAGAACACGGTGTTTCATCGATTAAAGGTGGTTTTGCATGTTTGGACAACGATGGCCTGTCGTTGTTTATTTTTTAACTGTGAATATTTAACAAATATCTGGATTTCTATCTTTTTGTAAACCTGCTAAAGTTATAAAAAGCTGCGACTTTTTTCCCCATGCTACCATTAATTAAATCCTAAAAATCAACATCCCATTCGAAATTTTACGACAAACAATCGTAAAAATCCATTCACGCCCGCATCTTAACAAAAACCATGCAGTTCCTGATTTTTTATTCGGTTTACGGTAAAAAATTTTACACAACGAAGCGCCTGTGCGGGAACAGGCTGCGACGGTACAGGTTACCACAGGTTGCAGTTAAAAAAAACCTTCCATCACCGCTGCCGGCAGATGGAAGGCAAAACCAAAACGAATCATTTTTTATAATGTGCTGAAGCGAATACCGACTGTGAAAGGACGCATATCAAGGTCATGTTCAAAAATTGATTTCGGGCTATAGCTGCCATACAAGCGCACGGGACCCAAACCAAGTTCACCGATATAGCTCAGCTTAAAACGCTCCAGGTCATACTCGCCCTTGTTCCTGTCTTTGCCACGGGCATCACTTTTTTGTTTGTTGCGCTGGCTGTATAAATATCCCGCACTCACACCCACACTCATACTCAATCCTTTTTTACCATTTTGAGGAGTGGTAGCAAAGTTCAGCATCAGGGGCACGGTAAGATAATCTGCCGCTAACTTATTTTTTTTGAAGGCAATGCTATCCTCGAAAATAAAGGGGTTGCTGGTTACAGATCCGCCGGAGTAAGGGATGGTACCATTTTCCCTGAAGCTGATGGGGTTTTTAAAACGGTAGTTGTTTAACTCAAGACCGATACCATACTTCAGGTTCACATTGTTTTTAATAAGGCTGAGGCGCTGCATCACGATCCATAGGTTTACATTTACGCTTTTACCGGTGCGGAGTTTCATATCTCCCTTGCTAAACTCAGGTGTACCGGGGCGGTTTACCAGGTAATCGCCTGTGTTGCTGTAATCTGTTTTATCAATGTAATTGGAGAAGCCTATATCAGGAATAAACCAGTTGGTCTTTACTTTGGAATTGGTTTTTCTTTTACGGCCCATGGTAACTTCCACGTCTTTGTCGGTATCATCGCCGTCTTTTTTTCCTTTTTTGATGATGAGGATATTACCAATACGGATGGTATCTCTTTTTACAGTGGTACTGTCTTCCTGTGCAAAGGCACTGCTGCTTAAAAAAGCAATGGCTGCTAAAAGGGTAAATTTTTTCATGACTTCAATTTTTAATTTTTCTGATGTTGCTTTGAAACTTGCTGATTCATTTCCGGCCATAGGAAGGGCATCATGATCAACTCATTCATGGTTATACTTTATTGTTTTAATGATTATTTAGCTGCAAACTCAAAACCTGCAATCCGAATGCTTTTGCCAGGCTTAATGTTAGCCCTGCGTTCCACATTACGTTTCAGTTTTTTGAGCAGTATGCCTGCTTTAGAACGGGAAATGTTTTCTTCGTCCAATAAAAAAACACTGTTGTCGCTTTCTTCAAAATTCAGGGAAGCGGTTTGCGCATAACCGGATCTTCCCGGGTGAATTTCTTCGTCTATCACTTCTTTACGGATCGTAGGCGCCTGTGTCAGTTCGGGCGACTCGATGGCGTTGTTCAGTTTTTTAGGCTGCAAAGCCGCAATTTCGTTCGAAGGTAAATAAGCCTCATTTTTATTAACCGGCTCCACTGTTTCTACCTTGTTTCCAATCCCCTGCTTTTTAGGGGCCAGGTTTGCCGTCATATTTTCCTTAACCCTGGCAGTATTTTCAAGAACTTCTTTTTTGTTGTTGATCCTGTTTTCTTCTTTTGTTTCTTGCTCTTTCAGCAGGTTATTGGCTGCCATGTTTTGATAGTTCAACGGATCATTAGAATCATTAGTTACAGCATTGTTTTCTTTTTGCGCATCATTAACATTTTCTGTGTTATGCTGTGCAGTGGCTGTTTTTGTGCCGCCAGGTTGAACGCTATCCACCTTGGCCAGGCCATTATCAATGTTGTTGCCTTGTGGGTTCATTAAATTAAAAGCAAAATAAAAACCAAAGCCCACAACAGCTGCGGCAGCTGCCCACTTCATCCATGGCATCCTGATTACCCTTGCTTCTTCTTTCCTGTACAGGTCTTTTTTGTAGGGGAACTCAATGGTCTCCCCAGCATCCAGTTTTGTTTTTTGAAGCAACGCCCATTCTTTTTGTAAAAATGGTTCGCTGTTTATTTTTTTATCTAAAGCAGCTGCTTCAGCAGCAGGCAGTTCTTTATCGAGGTGGAATAACAGCTTGCGCTCCATCTCTTCGTTTAGAACCGGCTTTAGCAATGATGATTTATCAAAAAATGAAATGTCTTCAGGAACCAGTATGGTTTGCTGCAGCATTTCCATCTCCTCCTGCAGGTAAGGATGGGCTTGCAGGAACGACTCCACTTGTGCACGATCGGCTGCAGACAATTCATTGTCTACATACATCGAAAAGTATTGTTCGTAATTATCGAGACTGATGTTCATTTTTCCTGTTTATAACTTAAATCACATTTTCTACCCGCACTATATAGGCTTTCAACTGAAGCCTTGCCCGGTGGAGGTACACTTTTACCTGGCTTTCGTTCAGGTTGAGTATCTCTCCTATTTCTGCGTAATTATAACCTTCATAATCTTTCAGCATCACTAGGCTCCGTTGCAACTCGCTCAATTTCCCAAGGGCTTCGTTCAGAATTCTTTTTGTGTCGTACCCAATTCCACCGGAACCGAGCGCTGTTTCCGAAAAATCTTCCTTGTGATCTACCCTTTTTTGTTTGCGGATCAGGTCTATCATTTGGTGATAGGCTATGGTAAACAGGTAACTTTTGCTTTTTTCATGTTGCACCTGTTCCCGGTTGATCCACAATTTTTCAAAGGAAGATTGTACCACGTCACGGGCATCTTCCTCGTGTTTGAGGTTTTTGAGAATAAAACGGTACACGTTATCCGCATACAGGTTTACGCAGTCGTTATATTCTCGTTCCGTCATACAGTTAATCTAAAAATAGAGGGTTATTGTTAGTTGATGTAAGTTATACGCAGCAGCATTTCAAAATGTTACAGCTCAACCATAAAATTATGCCCTAAAGCGTAGAATTCCTTCGGTAAAGTAGAGGGACGGGGTAGATTGGGGGATGGATTGTTGATTTTTGAGCTTGCAACACTTCACAGGCTCCTCTGCAGGACTCGTTTTTGGCTGCAACATGGGTTCGCAGGCAGGATTTTCCGCAGCGATAATAATACCGGTTGAAGCGATTATGAGAGCGTAAAAAGCTAATATTTCCTTTTTAAACGACATGCAGTGTTTTGTAACGAGACGAAAATTACATTAAAAAAGTTACAGCTATGAAAAGGAAAATGTTAAAAAAACGATAACTACTCCAAATGAAGTACACGGTAATATTCTGCCAATCGAGGCCAGCCCGCACCATCAACCTTGCTAATTATCCTTTAGTTTTGCTGCTCCATCACACAACACAAGTTTATGAATAGCAATTTTGTAAGCCGTATCGGCGCCGAACTGGAAGAGATAAAATCTGCAGGATTATTTAAAAATGAACGCATTATCAGCAGTGAACAAGGTGCAGAGATCATTGTGAACGGCAGCACCGTTCTAAATTTTTGCGCCAATAATTACCTGGGGCTTTCTTCGCATCCCAAAGTAATTGAAGCTGCCAAAAAATACGTTGATTACCGGGGTTATGGCCTCTCGAGTGTGCGGTTTATTTGTGGTACGCAGGATATTCATAAGGAACTGGAGAAAAAGATCGCCGACTTCCTGGGCACAGAAGATACTATTTTATACGCTGCAGCTTTTGATGCCAATGGCGGTGTATTTGAACCTTTATTCAATGAGCAGGATGCCATCATCAGCGATGCATTGAACCATGCCAGCATTATTGATGGCGTGCGTCTTTGTAAAGCGCAGCGCTACCGGTACGAACATAATAATATGGAGGACCTGGAGGCAAAACTGAAAGAGAGTGCTCACCTGCGCAGCAGGATCATTGTTACAGATGGTTCCTTTAGTATGGATGGCACCATTGCCCAGCTCGATAAAATCTGCGACCTCGCTGATAAATACGACGCTATTGTAATGATTGATGAATGCCATAGCAGCGGCTTTTTGGGCAAAACAGGCCGGGGCACCCATGAATACAGGAATGTGATGGGCCGTGTTGATATTATCACGGGCACACTAGGAAAAGCCCTGGGCGGAGCTAGCGGTGGTTTTACGTCGGGCAAAAAAGAAATTATTGAAATGCTGCGCCAGCGAAGCAGGCCTTACCTGTTTAGCAATACCCTGGCGCCAAGTATCGTGGGTGCATCTATTGCTGTGCTCGACATGCTGAGCAGCACCACCGAATTAAGAGATAAGTTAGAAGCCAACACAAAATACTTCCGGGAAAAAATGACCGCAGCAGGTTTTGATATCAAGCCAGGCGATCATCCCATTGTTCCTATCATGCTCTACGATGCAGTACTGGCGCAAAACTTCGCGGCAAAACTGCTGGATGAAGGCATTTACGTAATTGGATTCTTTTATCCTGTGGTGGCAAAAGGACAGGCCCGCATAAGGGTACAACTGAGTGCTGCACATGAACAACGGCATCTAGATAAAGCCATTGCAGCCTTTACAAAAGTGGGCAAAGAACTGGGAGTGCTTAAATAAATACAAACAGCGACAGGCAAGTGTTTGCCTGTCGCCACCATCTATATTAAAAAATATTTGCTAATAGATTGCGGGTATTAATTTACCAGGGCAGTTTCAATAGCATCCTGCAAATTGTTTTCCTGCTCAATGATCCAGCCGGGCAATTCCTGCTCTGGAAGTATCTTCCACTCCGTATTGTCTTTTTCCATAAAAAACATGATACGATTTCCCCGGGCATCAACAGTGTCTACACTAAATCTCCCCTCGGGTGTGGCGTTTGATTTCCTGAAGTTGAACTCTTTCAAATAACCATCAACTTTATAAAGCCTGGTAAACTGCAAATTTCTCACGGTAAACATTGGATAAGTTTTTCGCCATCGGAGCAAAAACAGTACTACAATCTTAAAATGTGGAAATCTATCAGGCGGCCCAAAATATTTTTTTCCTTGAAATATGTACTAATTTGAACCTTCAATAGTTTTCTGAAAATGGCTACCATAGCTGATTACCGCCAACTAGCCCTGGAGTTACCGGGCGTTACCGAAGTAGCTCATTTTGAACGGAGGGCCTTTAGAACTAATCGAAAGATATTTGCCAGCATGCTGGAAAAAGAGGGCATTGCTGTGGCCTTGCTCAATCCTGCAGAGCAATATACCTACTGCAAACTCGATCCAAAAAATATTTATCCTGTCCCTAATAAATGGGGTCAATCGGGTGCCACGCAGCTGAATTTGAAAAGCATCAAAAAAACAATCCTCAGGGAAGTACTACATACGGCGTACCAGCATGCATTATGATTTCTCTTCCTAATTGAGATTGACCTTTGGCTAACTCTATACCCTTTCTCCGCATACATGAAGTAATTATGTGTCCATAAAATAATTGCGACATGAAAAAAATTACTTTGCTGCTATCGATCATCATCCTGGCAGGTTTTCAGTATTTATTAGCTCAAAATGTAGGTATTGGTACTAATACACCACAGTTCAAGCTGTCGGTGCACGACGATACCCATGGCTATATTAAGTTTTCCAACAACACTACTACAGATGCCAATACCAAGGGTTCATTTATAGGAGCGTTCAGCAATGATTTATACATATGGAACCGCCAGTCAAGCGGAAATCAATTTTTTTACACTAATGGACTTCGGCGAATGACATTAGACTCCGTGGGACGCCTGGGCATAGGAAAACTTCCCGAGGAAGAATTGGATGTAAAGGGAACATTCAGAGTTGAATCTCCTACAAGCACCGGGGCCGCCGCTATAAAACTATACGGTGGTACCAGTAGTTTGAGTTATGTGCAGTTTTATAAAGATATCAATTCACCCACTTCCATGGGTTACCTGGGCTTTAGCCCTACAGGCGACTATGCCACTATACAAAGAGGTAGTTCTGTTACTGTAAATTCCATCGGTGTGGGTATTGGCACAATTGATCCTGATGCCAGGCTACACGTGCCATTTGGAGTAGATGCAGGCCTTGCCAATACGAACAACGGGTACCTGATGCTGGGTCAAACTACTTCCGGCAACCTGGTGCTTGACAACAATGAAATACTGGCACGGAATAATAGTGTTGGAACTGATCTGTTTATACAAAATGATGGCGGAAACCTGCTGCTCTGCGGCAGTGAACAAGGTGCTGTTGGTATTGGCGTAACATCCGCTGCCACTTTACCAGCCGGTTACCTGCTGGCGGTTGATGGAAAAATTATAAGTGAAGAATTAAAAGTACAACTCAGCGGCAACTGGCCCGATTATGTTTTCCAGGACAATTACCAGTTAAAAAGTTTTGACCACCTGAGGTCGTTCATCAAAGAAAATAAACACCTGCCTAATATTCCACCAGCAGCACAGGTAGAAAAAAATGGTATTGAAGTAGGTGATATGCAAAAAAGGATGATGGAAAAAATTGAAGAACTCACTTTATATATTCTTGAACTAGAGCAACGTTTGAAAAAGTTAGAAACAACAGGTAAATAAGTTGCCTCTGTTAAACAGCATCATATTCCGAACATCGAAAAGAAATTCTTCATGAAACAGTTGCTCATTACAATAATAGCTCTCGGGATTGGCGGCCAGCTATTTTCGCAGACCTTGCAACGAAATAGAGATTGCGGCACCATTACCCCCGTTTCAAAACCATTAGTGACAGATGAGATGCGACAGCGTATCAATAGCAACAAGGTTTTGTATACAACCCCTTACCCACTCAAGGTTTTTATCATCGTATATGCAGATGACAACGGCACTAACCTGGCTGCTACGGAATTTGACGTGATGCGCCAGTTCGAAAACATGCGCATTGCTTATGCTCCGCACGATGTATGTTTTATTTTAGCAGGTTACGAAGTGCGTAACAGCACAGACCTCAACAATATGAACGTAGCTGAAGCAGACGACCTTTCGCAGGTAACAAATGCAGCCGTTGCAAATTGCTTTACACTCTTTGTACACAGAACACTTGTGGACGGAGCAGATGGATTAAATGGCACTGCATACAATATTCCGAATCATTTTTTCTCGATGGGGGCAGGCGCTATCAATTCAACAACTAATTTAAGTACTATGCCCCATGAATTAGGTCATTGCCTTGGCTTGCTTCATACATTCGAAAGCTTCTACGGTGCAGAGAACAGGGCGAGGTCAGGGTCTTGCAAGGATTGTGAAGACGATGGCGATCTATTATGTGATACTCAGGCGGACCGAAATGTAGATTCAGATCTTATCAATGCAAGTTGTGTTTATACAGGCTCTGCCACAGACGCCTGTGGGGAGGCTCTATTAATGGAAGAAACCAACATCATGACTTATGGGCGAAGGTCGTGCAGAGAGTTTTTTACTGCCGGGCAGAGAGGGAGATTTACAGATTTTATTCTCAGCACTCACGAAAACAGGATCGCAGAAAACAACATCATTATTTTACCAAATTCATTTATTTCTGGGCGGATAACACATTCCGCCAGGTCATCGATTAGTTTTTCTCCCGGGGAATATTCCGTTTCCGGATCGGCAGCAGCAAACTTTTCAAGCAGGGCAATTACATTATCGCCTGGAGTTACATTCTCGCCAGGGTCGGGCTATACTGTTGTAAGGGCTAATGGGGTGTATTGTCAATAGTAGCTTTTTGGGAGAGCATTATTTGGTTTTTTCAGCGAGCTCCTTCAACCTGAACTTTACAATTTTTGCGATAAGAGCCAGCGGCATTTTTTCGTCAATTGGAAATTGAACAGAACCTTTGCCCTGCTTGTATTTTGACAACTCTTTTACAAAAGCGGCATGCCCGGTTGGCGTTGCATAAAATCCGATATGTTTATCATATCCGGCGAAATAACACAGGGGTTTGCCGTTCATTTTATAGGCAGGCATTCCATAGCTGATTCCTTCCACCGCTTTGGGAGCCGATTTTTGCACAACCGCTCTGATTTCTTTTAATATCGATTGGGTGGATGCAGGAAATTGTTTGATATAAGCATCCACATCAGCAGCTATTTGTTGTTTCTGCATAAGGTTTAATTTAAGTAAGGTCGACCACCTTTCAAGAGGTGGTCGACCTTACAGCATTACTTTATTTATGTTGGTTGGCATTATAGCTCATCATCCAGTTGATGCCAAACCTGTCTGTACACATCCCAAAATAATCACCCCAAAAAGTATCTGCCAGGGGCATCGTGATATTTCCACCTTCTGCAAGCCCCTTAAAAATCCTGTCTGCATCCTCTTTTGAATCTGCTGATACAGATATTGAATAATTGTTTCCTATCACAGTATGCGCTGCCCATTCACCGCCGGTATCGCTACCCATCAACTGGTTGCTGCCAATTGGCAACGACACATGCATGATCTTATTGGCATCCTCGGCAGGCATTGTCTTTCCTTCCTGCGGAGGCATTTCTCCAAACCTGCCGATATAAGTAAACTCGCCGCCAAATACAGATTTGTAATGATTGAAAGCTTCTTCACAATTGCCTTTGAATGTTAAATAAGGATTGATCGATGTCATGACTATTCGTTTTATGATTAAAAATTGGAGAATCAAATTAATATTTAATTTCCGCATTTACATCATAACTCGTTCCCAGGTTGGCAATAGTTCTTCGCATCAAGGCCATCTGGCCCAGTAGATAGCTAGCCCTGTCTGTTGACATGCCCACCATGTTCAATTTATTTTCTGGCAAAAAATCTACATTCATACCCATATCATATTTCTCCGCCAGTGTATCATCGGTTACTGAGAGCAATCTTTCGTACAATTTAGGAGAAATAGAATGCCAGCTCTTTTTCAACTCTTCCAAGGATGGATAAGTTGCATTCGTATCCAAAGCTTTTCCCTCTTTGAAAAGATCATCATGCGGGTCTTTATCTTCTATCCCGAGTAAGTTGGCGAGCCAGTAACGACTATTCACCAGGTTGCCTGCCATCCACAAAAAATGATTACTCCTTCCCTCTGCCCTTTTAGTTGCATTCTCCGCACTCATATCCTTTAGCATATTGTCAAACATCTGTGTATGCCAGCGAAAAGCTGGTATGATTATCTCAAGTTGTTTTGATTGAGGGCTCATAACGATCTGTTTTTATGATGAAATAATATTTTTGTTTCGCTGAACCAGGTAGGATGTAAGCTTTTTTATTTTCTCCCCTTCAAATTCAAATACATCGCAAAACACCATGTCTAATACCGGCCCTCCTTTCAATTTGCTTTTCACGGTTCCTTCAACAATCACCACGTTATCTTCCTGTACCATTCGCAGTTCGGTGATGTCCGGCTTGCCTTCAAATGCATCGTTCTCTATTTCCTGATCAAACGCCTCTTTTCCCTGCAATTGAGTGTGACCGGGAATATCCCAGGTAATATCATCTGTAAGACAATCCAGGATTTTTGCATGGTCGCTCACTTTAAAGCCATCCATATATTGTCTGACAACCTGTTTTTGCTTCGTCATAATAAATTTACTATTTACCTACATTTTGTTGACCTTCATTTATGCTTCAGCCAACACTCTTTCAATTCGTTCCTTTAAATCTTCATAGTTCGTAAAGCCCCTTGCCACCATCACAAATTTCAGGTCATCTGTTTGAATAAACACGCAGGGGTAACCCGTGACTTGTAATTGTTTCATCAAAGAAAATTCATAATATGCCATCTCCTTATATTCATCAGATGCCAGGCGCTCATAGAACAATTCAGGTTGGATGCTATATTTTTCCAGCAAGTGACGATAAGCTTCATCATCCGTAAGATCCCGGCCTTCATAATGCAGGGCATATTGCAGGTCTGCGGCAAATTCTACTGCTCTTTCCGGGTAAAACTCCTTGAAGATACACATGGCGATGGCAGGTTTTTCTGAATTGGGATACCAGTCGCTTTCTTCCGGGTTGTTGATATGCCAGAGATAATCTTCCCCGAATTTAATACCCGAGAGCTCCTCAACATTTTTATACGCTTTTGAAATATAGCCTGCAGATGCAGCAATATGAACAGGCTTTTCCGGCAGTATCATTCCGCCGCTCAAAACTTCGGCATCCATCCTGTCTTTATATTCCTCCGCAATTTTTTTTATTACAGGGCTGAATCCATAACACCATCCGCAATAAGCATCATAACAATAAATCAGTACAGGTCGGTTCATATCGTTTGTATAAATAAATCGCCCCGGCCCTATCTGAACCGGGACGACAAATTTAAACAAGCATCTACTATCTTTTTGTGTATTTTATTTCCATCATTTTATATTCCTTTCCATCAGGGCCCGGGCCATACATTTCAAACATCTGCGTTTTATCATCAATGATGGTGATCACTTCACGCATGTCCATCATTTTGCCGGTACCCATAGAGGGATCTACACTTTGGCCTGCCATGCTGAGTTTTTTATTGGTGGAGTCATAAGTGCCCTCCATCATCATCAGGCCTGTGCCCATATTGTCGATCCAGGTGCTCAAAAACTTTTTCCTTGCATTGTCATATGCCATGGTACTCTCACCGTTAAATGGTGCCCCCATCATAGTTCCTTTTAATACGCTCCTGTGATAGCGACCGCCCATAATTGTTGTATTTACACTTGTGGCCTTACTTTTTTGAGGAGGCATACCGGGGTTAAACATCGTCACCTCTGCATCCCAGGTACCATTCCAACCAGACATCAAACTGTGCATTGGGCCCGGCGTTGCGTAGTCCATCCAGTTTTTCATCATGGTGGCCGAATCAGGCATGGTTACCGTTGCGGCACTGCTGCCGGTGTCGGTGTTAATGGCTGTACTGGTATCAGTGGCTGTAGTGGCTGTCTCTTCCTTTTTATCATCGTTGGAAGTACAGGAAACAAAAGCTAGCGTAATTAAGCAAGCAGCGAAAAAACTTCTTTTCATAAATTATAATTTTTGGTGCTATAAGATATAAAAATGTTTGCCGCATTTCCAAGTACATTTTGATAATTGGAAAAAGTTCTACCCTATTTTTTCTGTTTATAAAATTTTTTGAAGAGGTCTAATGAAAACCTGATATTACCATCCTGCCCGGGCTGTCCCCGCAGGAATATACTTGTGCCCGTTTTTGCATCTACGCCTTTATTTTTTGGAATATAGTCATCCTTCCGCTTTTTTAGGTTGCTGAGCGGCACCTGCACACTGATATCCGTATTTCCCTTTGTGCTGTAAACTCCTTCAACAAACAAGGAAATAACATTGGATTGTATTTCCATCCGGTCAATATGTATCTCACGGTTTTTAACGGTAAGCGTATTTTTTAGCTCTGCAAAACGAACATTATCAAAATCTCTTTTTTTAAAGGCTACGTCCTGGATCTTTTTGATAGGTTCAAAATTTTTCAACGTACCATTCTTTAGCGAAAAACGGATGCTGCTGTTGATAGTTTCGGGCAATACTTTGCCGGCGTCAGTGATACCAATACTACTTTTGATATCTGCCGTGAGTTTGCCATCGATATTAGATGCGGTAATGGCGTCCTGCCCGAAGTTTTCAAAAGCCGTGAGGATCTCGGATACATCTACGTTGTTCAGTTTTGCATTAAGCTGGGCGATATTCCTTAGCGAAGCAGCCTGCAGCAAAGACCCATCAAACTGCAACGTTCCGCCGGCGTGGTTCATGCTGATATTTTTAAACAGGTACCTGTCCTGCAGCATCATCATTTCAGCAGCAAGGTTGGAAGCCTTGAATTTTTTGTAGATCACATTATTGGCTTTCACGGATACATTGAGTGACCCGTCTTCAAGCAACCGGTCGATTTTATCTGCGGCCCCGGCTATCGTGCCTTTGCCTGCTTTTTTCTTTTGCCTGTTTGCAGACTTCTGTTTTAATAAAAACAAGAAGTCGCCGAGGTTAATACCGGGTGTAAAAATATTCCAGTCGATTACAGCAGTGGAGGGCGCCGTATTAAGCAGGGTGAGCAATTGTTTTCCGCTGCCACTCATTTGTACACTAGTATTAAAAACATTGCAGTTTAATCGCTCTACCAGCACATCAGAGTTTTTAAAACTGATGCGCCCGTTTACATTGTTGAGCATTACATTACGAGGTGCATATAAAATATTGCCATCCATTACATTAATGTATCCGGATATCAGGCTGTTAGTTGCCTCGTTTCTCACAATGGGTCCCTGGTAGTTCAATAAAATATCTGCGTTACCTCTTTGTAGGTCGAGCACATTACTTTGCAGGCTTTCGTTGATAGATGGCAGAGAGAAAACAGAGCGCAGGGAAGTTGTGAGCAGGGGATCCTGCAGGTTGATCATTTCAATAACCGGCATTTTTATAGGCAGGCCATGCCAGGAGGCCACGAAATTATGCAACACAATTTTTGAGTTTGGATCGCCGGGAGGAAGCCCAGGGATCAGCTGGTTCTGAAATGAGCCAGTAAAAGAAGCTTTTTCGAAATCTAAAAAAGGGGTGGCCAGATCTGTTTGCCTGGCGGACCAAAACACATTTACCAGGGGCTCCCCAGCTTTTAAAGGACCTTGCACAACCACCCTGGCATCCAGTGGACCATTGGCCTGGATGATAGATAAACTTTTTGAAATTTTCTGCGGCAACAAGGAACGCACTTTTTCATACATGATGTTTTTTGTATGGAGGCGCAGTGAAAATTGTGGAAAGGGTTTATTAAAATTAAAATAACCTGTTACATTAAATGGATGGCCATCTAATTTAATGTTGATACTGTCGAATAGCAGCCGTCGATCTTTTGAAAACAGATCGAACTCACCCTGCATCAATGTATTTTTGAGATAGGCGCCTTTACGCCAGTTAAATCCCAACTGCCCGATCCTGATATCAGCTTTGGTGTGCAACCGCATGCCGCCGTTTTCGTCCAGCAATTTTACATCTACATCATTTGCCAGCAGCACATGATTTTTCCTGCGCTTGCGATCATTCAGTTTAACGATCACATTTTTTAAAGAGAGTTTTCGCAATGGCGTGGAAGTGGAAGACTTGCCAGGGGCCTGTTTATTGGTTTTAAACACAGACTGGTTTGAATAGCCCGATGTATCGGTAAAGATGTTGACGGTAGCGTTGGCCACCGAGATTTTAGTGAGCGCCGGTTTTTGTAATAAAAGGTTATAAATATTTACCCTGGCATCTATTTTTTCAGCCTGTAAAAAAACCTCCTTGTGCTGCGGGTATAATGAATCTGTGATGGTAACCTGCTTAAGCGCTACGCCGATACCGGGAAGGTTGGCAAATAAACTGAGGTCAACATCCTTGCTGGTAAGTGTGCCATTGATGTTATCATTGAGCATTGCGACCAACTGGTCGGCAACCTTTTTTTTGTTGAAAGCAATATATATGGCCGCCAAACTGTACAGCAACATGTAGGTACCTAAAACAAAGATCAATATGCGGCCGCCTAATTTCAGGTACTTTTTTGTCATCTGCTAAGATTCAGGTATGGTACCAAATCAAATGTCGCTCCAAAACCTTGGGACAGCTTAATGCGCCTGCAGCCAGTTGGGACCGGAGCCCAATTCTGCATCAGTGGGTACATTATTGGGCAATGCGAGCGCCGTTTGCATATTATCCAAAATAAGTGGCTTCATCAGCTCCAACTCATCTTTATGTACATCAAACACCAATTCATCATGCACCTGCAGCAACATTTTACTTTTTACCCCGGCCGCTTGCATAGCAGCATCGATCTTTATCATCGCCATTTTTATCATATCGGCCGCTGTGCCCTGGATGGGTGAATTAATAGCATTTCTTTCGGCAAACCCACGTACGGTAAAGTTGGCACTGTTGATATCTCTTAACCAGCGTTTGCGCCCCATCAATGTTTCTACGTATCCATTTTCTTTTGCAAAACGAATGGTATCATCCATGTACTGCTGGATATTGGGGAACTGCTTTTTATAATTATCAATAATTTCTTTTGCCTCCGATCTGGAAATGCCCAGGTTTTCTGCAAGGCCAAATGCACCCTGCCCGTAGATGATACCGAAGTTTACGCTCTTTGCTTTGTAACGCATTTCTTTGGTCACATCCTTTTCATCTACGCCAAACACTTTTGCTGCAGTGGCAGTATGGATATCCCGGCCCGATTTAAAGGCTTCGCACATATTTACATCGGCACTGATGGCAGCAACGATGCGCAGTTCTATCTGAGAATAGTCAGCAGATACCAACACATAATTTTCATCCCTCGGTAAAAATGCCTTTCGTATTTCCCGGCCCTTATCTGTTCTTATGGGAATGTTCTGGAGATTGGGATTGTTGCTGGCCAGGCGGCCTGTTACCGCTACTGCCTGTGCGTAGCTGGTGTGCACCCTTCCTGTTTTAGGATTGATCAGCTGCGGCAGGGCATCTACATAAGTGGATTTTAATTTAGTAAGTTCCCTGAAAGTTAATATGTCGTTGCAGATCTCATGTTGGTTTGCCAGTTTGGTCAAAACATCTTCCCCGGTAGCATACTGACCGGTCTTTGTTTTTTTTGCCTTAGGATCAAGTTGCAGTTTTTCAAACAATACTTCACCGAGTTGTTTAGGCGAAGCAAGATTGAAACGTACTCCTGCAGCAGCGTATACTTTTTCTTCCGCAAGTTTTGCATCTGTTTCCAGTTCTTTAGAATAAGAATGGAGAAATGCTTCATCTATCCTGACACCTTCAAACTCCATGCTGGTGAGTACTTTCACCAATGGGTTTTCTACATCGTTAAATACTTTTTCTACTCCCTTTGTTTTTAACAAGGGCGCAAAAACATTTTTTAATTGTAAAGTGATATCCGCATCTTCAACCGCATACTCTTTTGCTTTGTCAATTTCCACGTCACGCATATTACCCTGCCCCTTACCTTTTTTACCGATCAACTCTTCAATATGGATCGGTTCATAACCCAGGTATTTTGCACTCAGCAGGTCCATGCTGCGTTTACCATCGGGTTCAATTACATAATGGGCGAGCATGGTATCAAATACTTTACCCGCAATGCTGGTATTGTACCATTTCAATATCAGCAGATCGTATTTGATATTCTGGCCAATCCAGGTTTTAGTACTGTCTGAAAATACAGGAGCTAACTGGGCCAGGATTTTTTCGGTGACCGTCCTGTCTGCCGGGCAGGGTATGTAAAATCCCTCGCCGGGTTTTACTGAAAAGCTAAGCCCCACCAATTCTGCCAGGTTTGCATCAATATTGGTGGTTTCTGTGTCAAAACAAATCTCTGTATGCTGCTGCAGTAATTTTACAAGTTCAGCAATGCCTGCCTCATCATTCATCAGCTGGTAATTGTGAGCAGTGTTATGAATGTTTTTATCAACCGTGGTAAAAGTGGATTCTTCCTCCTCGGTTACTGCGGCGGCTACTGGTGCTGCGGCGGCGGGCGCTGCGTTGCCGAAAAGATCCATTTGTCCAGCAGCCGGAGGAGCAGGTTCGCCGGGCGAAACCGGGCCGATATCTTCTCCCAATACTCTTTTGCCAACAGTTTTAAATTCGAGCTCGGTAAATAATTCTCTCAGTGCATCCCGGTTCCAATCTTTTAATCCAAAATCTTCTTCATGAAATTCCACCGGTACATTGGTGATGATGGTGGCAAGTTTTTTACTCATGATAGCCAGCTCTTTTCCATTGCGCACTTTTTCGCCTAAGGCACCTTTTATTTTATCCGCATTTTCTAAAATATTTTCAAGCGTACCATATTCTTTTAAAAGTTTTGCGGCCGTTTTTTCTCCCACGCCGGGAATACCTGGGATATTATCTACTGAGTCTCCCATTAAACCAAGCACATCAATTACCTGGTTCACATTTTCGATATCCCATTTTGCGCAAACTTCTTTTGGACCAAGAATTTCCAGGGTTCCGCCCTGGTAGGGTGGTTTATAAATTTTGATGTGTTCTGTTACCAGCTGGCCGTAATCTTTGTCGGGGGTGACCATATACACGTCGTAGCCTGCTTTTTCCGCCTGCCGGGCAAGGGTTCCTATCACGTCATCGGCTTCGAAACCATCTTTTTCAATACAGGGAATATTGAATGCTTTGATCATTCTTTTGATATCAGGTACTGCAGCGCTGATATCTTCAGGGGTTTCCTGGCGATTGGCCTTGTAATCTGCAAAATCCGTATGGCGTTCGGTAGCAGCAGCAGTGTCGAAGCACACTGCCATATGAGTCGGCTTTTGATTATTGATAAGATCAGTAAGGGTATTCAAAAACCCAAACTGGGCATTGGTGTTTTTTCCTTTTGTTGTAATTCGGGGACTGCGGATCAACGCATAATAAGCCCTGAATACAAGGGCGTATGCATCGAGGAGGAATAACTTTTTAGACATGTTACAAATGTAACTATTGGGGCGCAAATGCTGCCTGCGGAAATTGATGGAACTTCGCTAGCATGAATTTACGATAACAGCCAGCCAAATGAGGAATGAAACAGCAATAAGTATCAGCCTTTGCCAAATCTTTCTTCTGTAACCATAATCCTGCAGCCTTACAAATTCGGAAAGTAAATTCTTAAAAAATATCAATGTCAATGGAAATGTTAGTATAACAATGGCAGCTTCTTTCCATGAGTAACCTTCAGTGGAATTCTGTTCCTTCTGTAGCCTGGTTCTTTCAAGGCTTCTGGCAATTATTGTTTGACGCTGTCTAATCCCCACTTCAACCTGTTTCACACTATAGCTACGATTCAGTAATTCTTGGTAAGCCACCTGCCTTGCTTCGGCGGTCCATTTCTCTTCGTTGCTTGCAATGTTAAACAGTTGCTTGTCACCAAGTTTTGCATATTGTCCAGGAAGATCCATAAGAATGATTTATTCTAATATTGGCCTCAACCACCTTGTCATCTCTTCAATACTGCTTCCTTTACGGGCCGCATAGTCATGCAATTGGTCTTTTTCAATTTTTCCAACTCCAAAGTATTTGCTTCCAGGGTTTGCAAAATACCAACCGCAAACGGAAGCTGCAGGGTACATGGCCAGTGATTCTGTGAGGTGAATTTTGGTGGCTTCTTCGCCCCCCAGTAATTGAAATAATTTATACTTCTCGGTATGATCGGGGCAGGCAGGATAACCAGGTGCGGGCCTTATGCCCTGGTATTCTTCTTTGATCAACTGTTCATTTGATAAAGCTTCGTCTTTTACATAGCCCCAGTACTCTGTTCTCGTTTTGGCATGGAGATATTCGGCAAAAGCTTCTGCCAATCGATCTGCGAGCGCCTGCAACATGATCTTGTTATAGTCATCATGCTGTGCTTCGAACCTTTTAATATGTTCTTCGATACCGCTGATGGTCACAGAGAATGCACCGATATAATCCTGCACATTCAATTCTGCAGGTGCAATAAAATCCGCTAACGAATAATTAGGCTGCCCTGGTGCTTTTTTCAATTGCTGCCGCAAAAATTCCAGTTGTATCACTTCGCCTTCATGATGCACGTGCACGGTATCAGGTGCTGTTTTATTGGCTTCCCAAAAACCAACGGTGCCGTGTGCGGTCAGCCATTTTTCTTCCACCACTTTTTGCAGCAATGCTTTTGCATCGTTATGGAGTTTGGTAGCTTCTGTACCAATCAGTTCATCGCTGAGTATCTGCGGAAATTTTCCATGCATTTCCCAGGCTATAAAAAAAGGCTGCCAGTCTATGTAGGGCATCAATAAAGCCAGGTCAAGGCCTTCTACCTGCCTGGTACCGGTAAATGTAGGTGGCACAGGGGTAAAAGAATTCCAGTCTATCGGCGCAGGATTTTTTTGCGCATCCGCAAAAGATAAAAACTGCTTAATGGTTTTTTTGGCGGCAAAATCCGTTCTTAGTTTCTCATATTCCGCTTTGATACCTGATAGAAAATTTGTTTTCTGCTCATTGAGCAGGCTACCGGTAACGGTTACACTGCGACTCGCATCTAATACGTGTACCACGCCCTCTTCGTACTGAGGGGCAATTTTTACCGCCGTATGCATACGACTGGTGGTGGCGCCACCAATGAGTAGCGGCAAATTCATATTACGTCGTTTCATTTCGTGGGCCACATGTACCATTTCATCGAGTGATGGTGTTATCAATCCGGAAAGACCAACCACAGCAGCTTTGTGCTTAATGGCTTCGTCTAATATTTTATCAGCAGGTACCATTACCCCGAGGTCTACAATATTATACCCATTACACCCCAGCACTACGCCCACGATATTTTTACCGATATCGTGCACGTCGCCTTTTACGGTTGCCAACAGCACTGTTGGTGCGTTGCTGGCTTCCTGCTTTTCTGCTTCGATATAGGGTTGCAACCAGGCCACACTTTTTTTCATTACCCTGGCGCTTTTTACAACCTGTGGCAAAAACATTTTACCTGCGCCAAAAAGGTCACCCACTACATTCATTCCATCCATCAACGGGCCTTCAATTACTTCGAGTGGTTTGGGATATTTCTGCCTGGCTTCTTCTGTGTCGGCATCAATATAGTCAGTAATGCCATTTACGAGTGAATGCGTCAACCGCTCCTCCACGGTTCCTTTGCGCCAGCTCTCATCCTTTATCGTTTCCTTTCCTTTTGCTTTAACCGTTTCAGCAAAAGCAATGAGTTTTTCTGTGGTTTCGTTGTTGTCATTGTTTTTGTTGAGGATAACATCTTCGCAAAGTTGTTTCAGGTTTGGTTCAATATCATCGTAGATCACCAACTGCCCGGCATTTACAATGCCCATATCCATTCCGGCTTGTATGGCGTGGTAAAGAAATACGCTGTGAATGGCTTCCCGCACATGATCATTGCCCCTGAAGGAAAAAGAAACATTACTCACACCGCCGCTTACTTTGGTGAGCGGCATCAGTTGTTTTATTTCCCGGGTGGCTTCAATAAAATCAACTGCATAATTGTTATGTTCTTCAATGCCGGTTGCAATAGCAAAAATGTTGGGGTCGAAAATAATGTCCTGTGGGGCATAGCCTACTTTATTTACGAGAATATCGTATGCCCTTTTACATATTTCCACTTTACGTTCCTTAGTATCTGCCTGGCCCTGTTCATCAAATGCCATAACGATGACCGATGCACCAAATGATTTGCAGATAAAAGCCTGCTCTATAAATTTTTCTTCTCCTTCTTTCATGGAGATGGAATTCACAATACATTTTCCCTGGATGCATTTCAGGCCGGCTTCAATGATCTCGAACTTACTACTGTCAATCATGATGGGGATCTTGGCAATATCGGGCTCCGACTGCAGCAGGTTAATGAACTGGGTCATGGCTTTTACGCCATCGAGCAGGGCATCATCCATGTTTACGTCGAGTACCTGTGCGCCGTTTTCTACCTGCTGGCGGGCCACACTGAGGGCTTCCTCAAAATGTCCTTCTCTAATCAGCCGGGCGAATTTTTTACTGCCGGTTACGTTGGTGCGCTCGCCTACGTTCACAAAATTTGTTTCGGGGCGCACGATCAATGGCTCGAGACCGCTGAGTCGTAAATATGGTTTGATCGAGTTCATTTTTTTATTTTTTGCCACTAAGACACTAAGCCGCCAAGAGGCACAAAGAGTTCTTAATTATAAAACCATCCTTTTAATCCCATCTTTTATTAACGGGACGGTGAAATTTATGATATATCCAAGATGCAAATTTGACAGCCTTAAATAACTAAGTAGCTGAGCTTCCCACACAGGATGATAATTTTCCTGTGCTTTCAGTTCAACGATGATTGTATCATTTACCAATATATCCAATCTTAGAGCATCATCAAATTGCAAATTGTCATAAACAATGTGAACCCTTCTTTGGGTAGTAAAGGGTATTTGCCGCTTACTCAATTCATAGCAAAAGCACGCTTCATACACTTTCTCTAGTAAGCCAGGACCCAAGGTCTTGTGGATTGTGTAAGCTATGTCTACGATTTGCTTGCCTATCCATTCATCCTGGGAACTTATTTGAGTGTTCATATTGAAATTAATTCTTTGTGCCTCTTTCTGTCTTTGGGTCTTTGTGGCTAAAACACTTCTTCCAACACCGGCAACTCCCTCGGTTTATACTTTTTCACTTCCTGTGCAATATGATTAATATGATCCGGTGTGGTGCCGCAACATCCGCCAACAATGTTTAAATACCCTTCTTTCGCCCAGTCCTGGATAATATGTGCTGTTTCATGCGGCTGCTCATCATATTCGCCAAAGGCATTAGGCAGGCCGGCATTAGGATATGCAGACACATAGCATGATGCAATAGACGAAAGCTCTTCAATATGCGGGCGCATCTGCGTGGCACCTAGGGCACAATTTAAACCGATGCTAAGCGGGTTAGCATGCATCACTGAAACATAAAATGCTTCTAAGGTTTGCCCGCTTAAAGTTCTTCCACTGGCATCAGTGATAGTACCACTGATCATGATCGGCAATTCGGGAATATTGTTTTTCCTGAAATAATTTTTGGCCGCATAGATCGCAGCTTTTGCGTTGAGCGTATCAAAGATTGTTTCGATCAACAAAATATCAGCACCTCCATCCACTAAACCTCTAATCTGTTCCGTGTAAGCTTCGGCCACTTCATCAAATGTTACCGACCTAAAGCCGGGATTATTTACATCGGGGGACAGTGATAATGTTTTATTTAACGGGCCGATAGCGCCGGCTATCCATGCTGTTTTGCCCGACACCGCAATAGCATCTTTAGCGCATTGAACGGAGGCAACATTTAATTCATAAGCAAGCGACTGCATATCATAGTCTGCCTGTGCAATGCTGGTGCTGCTGAAGGTATTGGTTTCAATAATATCTGCGCCTGCATCCAGGTATTGTTTATGGATAGCAGTGATCACTTCGGGCTTGGTGATGCTGAGCAGGTCGTTATTGCCTTTCACATCTGTATGCCAGTCCTTGAACCGTTCTCCACGATAATCGGCTTCTTCCAGTTTGTAACGCTGTATCATGGTACCCATAGCACCGTCGATGATGAGGATGCGTTTTTTTAATTCGTCTTTTATACTAGCCATAAAAGTATATGGCGGCGCACATCGATCAACAATGGTATGCAGTACAAGTGTGCGACGCAACAATGTTTGATGCCTGCACTGCAGCTGGTATTCAATATATAAACTGATAAACGATTACGGAATTCCTGGTAGGAGAAAAAGTAGCTCGTTTATTAGTTCAAGATTTTTACAACCCAGGGGATGAACAATAAACAAATCCGCCCCTGTAATGAGCTGCAAATATACATAAGAAAGCCGTAACGCAAAACGCTACGGCTGGCAAACAAAACGACTCAAGAATATTGGACCTCAGCGGGCTACAGGCTGGTAAACTCCAGCCGGTCATCCTGGGAGGGATTATCGTCTTTTAATTTGATAGATGTTGCATTTTTTTCAACTATGAGCCAGTCATCGGTAAGATCGTCAAATGGCACAGGCCCGGTGAAATTAATGATGAATTTGTTGCTGGTTTGGCTCCAGGTGCCGGTGGCAGTATTGCTTCCGTTGCTGGCCGTTACCACGCCGCCACTCGCAAAAGTGAAGCTATAGCCGTTGAATTTATTTGTTTCATCACCAGTGTCCCAATACATGGAAATGCGCCAGTTGCCTGATGGAGGAAGGCTGTTATTGCCTCCGTTATCATCGGTACTGTCGTGTTTGGAACATGAGCTGAGTGTGGTTGCCAAAGCAAACAGCAGCACTAAAAATCGATTTGTAAACAATAAGTTTTTCATACCCGTATGTTTTTTGATAATACAAGTTGGCACTTTTGCAGCGTGCAAACAAAGGAGTTAAACTGAACGGGGATAATTGTTAGCTAAACCGGGAATCAGGGGTTATTATTATCATCAAGCCAATGTTTGAATTCAGCAGATCGCTCTGCACTCACGATGGTTTCATGGCGGCTGGGAGGATTTAATTTTACAAGCACCCGGCCCTTGGTATGTGCAAACATTTCTGCAATGGCCTGAATAGAAATGATGAACTGCCTGTTGATGCGGAAAAAAATTGCAGGATCGAGCATGGTTTCCAGTGCCTCCAGGTTTTGATCTGTGATGTACCTGCGGTTTTCGAAAGTAGTGAGAAAGTTCACTTTTTCTTCTGTATTAAAATAGGCGATCTCCTGTGTGTTGATGGTTTTAATATGATCGCCGTAACGCACCGCAAATCGTTTTTTATACTCCTTCACCGGCTGTTGAAATGCTTTTATGATCTCATCAATTGGAATAGCAGGGGCAGTATTGCGGCTGAAATTTTCGCTGAACTTGAGCAGTGCTTTTTCCAGTTCCGCCTTTTTTACCGGTTTTAAAATATAATCAATACTGTTTATTTTGAATGCCTGGATAGCATATTGATCAAATGCCGTGGTAAAAATTACAGGGCATGTTTTGCTAATCGTTTTAAATATTTCGAAACTAATGCCATCACTCAATTGTATATCGGATAGAATTAAATCGGGCATCGAATGTTGCTTTAGCCATTCGATGGATTGCTGAACGCTGTGCGGCTGCGCTACCAATTCCGCCTGGGGTAAAATTTCTTTGAGCATTTTCCATAGCCGGTTTGCGGCCGGCTCTTCATCTTCAATTAAAAGTATCTTATATGCTGTCATTTGGTATAAGGGGTAATTTAATTAAAAACTGTGTTTCCGTATCTTCTATCATCACCTCCCGGTTGCTGAGTAATAAAAAACGATTGCGGATATTTTGTAAACCCAGGCCTGCACCGGGTTGCAGAATATTTCTTTTGCTTTTTGCATTTACAATGGTCAACCAGTTTGGTTCTACAAAGCTGATGATTACCAGCAGGGGACTGTCTTTTGAAACGGCATTATGTTTCATCGCATTTTCGAGCAACAACTGCAAAGTGAGCGGCGGTATCTGGAAATTTTCTTTTTGTTGTTGGCTTACATGCACCTGCATCTGCAATGCAGCTCCATACCGTTTTTGTTGAAGAAAGAAATAAGTGTTTAGCAGGTCCAGTTCTTCTGCCAGTGAAATGGTATCCTTATCCCGGTAACTAACAATATGCCTGAAAAAATCACTTAGTTGCTCCGTGTATTCAACAGCGAGTTTGGGATCCTGCTCTATGGTTGAAATAAGGGTATTAAAACTATTGAATAAAAAATGTGGGTTTACCTGGTTACGCAGCACTTCAAAACGAAACTGCATTTTTTCATGCTGAAGTTGTTGCATTTTCCGGAACTGGCGTTCCCTGTTGCGAATGAGTCCATACAAAATCAATCCCGTAACTGCAGCCACCACCAGGAAAAACCACCAGGTAGTATAAAATGCTTTTTTAATGGTAAACTGGTAAGAAGCTTCCTGTGCATTTACAAAGTTTTTGTTGAGAGAAGAACGCACTTTGAAGGTATATTCACCCGGCTCCAGTTTTGGAAAGGTCTGGCTGCGATCCATGGTATTGATCCAGTTACTATCGAGGCCTTCCAACTTGTACTGGTAATAAACGGCTGCCGGATCTGTATAATACAACCCGATAAAATCGAATTGAAAATTGTTCTCATCGTGGTTAAAAACCTTTTTACCTGTATCGATGTTTGCTCCAAACACGCTTACAGATCGAAGGATGGTTTTTGGATGTGCCAACGCATCCTTTGGCAGGTCGTATGCGATAATCCCTCGTTCCCCTGCTACCAAAATTCTGCCCATATCATCAATGGCTACGGCGCCGAGATTATCTGCATTGATAGCACCCACAATTTTGGAAGAGAGGTAAGAAACCCGGCCGGTAGATGGTTCGATAATATCGATCCCATTTTTATTTACTACTGCGATATTTCCCGAGCCAAGTGTTTTGACCACGGAGATATATAAGTCGGAAATACCTTGCTGCAACCCAAAGTTTGTAAAGCTGCCGCCATCATATTTGTAAACGCCGGATGAGGCAGTGCTGAACCAAATATTGCCCGCTTTATCTTCTGCGATAGAATAGATATGAGCATCCTTCAGTTTATCTTTTTCCCCAAACTCCAGCACGCTGCCATTATCGGCCTGCATCCAGATACCATCGCCATCTGTTGCAAACCATGTCCTGTTTTTACTGTCTTTAAAAATATTGTAGATAAAATGCGTGGAAGCATTGCCGCCATTCATGCGGTGTACCCGGTAGCCCGCAGGCGTTACCTGAATGCTGAAAGCGCCCTGCAGTGTGCAGGCATACATTACTTGTCCCTTGCCACTGAGAGAGAGTACACTCGTGTTTTGAAGTACGGCATCGGGAAAAGGCCGCAGCTTCCCTGATTTTTTATCATAAGTAAACAGGCCTTTGCCCATGGTACCGATCCAGATATTTTTAAACGCATCTTCATACAGCGCCGTAATATCTGTTGCATAATCTACCGGCACTGCCACCCGGTTGATGATGGAACCGGTTTTTATATCCAACTGGTAAACTCCCTGGTCTTCGCCAAACCAGGCATTGCCGTTACTGTCGAATAAGAGTGCATGAATTTTATCATAAACGCCGTTTACAGCATACGGAATTACCTGCAGCTGGTTGTTTTTAATATTTACAAGATTGTTCTGATGATTGCTAAACCAAATGTTTCCCTGCGGATCTTTAATTAGCTGGTGAACATCCTGTGGCGTTGCACTTTTTGTTAGGTGGAAACTGTTTGCGGCAATATCAAATCTTATTAATCCATTTTCCTGGGTAGCGATCCAGAGATCATTGCCATCCTGCAGAATATCAGTTACCTCCCCATATGTCCATTGTTTCATAGCAGGCACCAACAGAATTTTCTGTTGTGAATGATCATACAAACAAAATCCTTTGTCTTGCATGCCTATCCAAAACCGGTTATTACCGGCAGGGGAAATACTGGTTACAATATAATCTGGCAGACCCTGCGCCGGTGTGATGGAGCGGGTTATTTTAGATCTGTTTGCAGGGCTGCAAACCAGCAGGCCCTGGTCGGTTGCTGCCAACACTTCACCGGAGGTCGTGGCACAAAGACTGTTGATATTGAGATCGGCAATACCATTATCTGCATTGAGCAGGTACTGCTTGTTGTTCAATTGGTAGTATATACCTTCTCCATAAGATGCATACCAGAGATTATTGTGCACATCGAAACAGATGGCGCTGATACGTTTTGACGGCGTTCCTTCTTCTGGATCGAAAAATGTTACCTGGTCGTTTACCAGTTTTGCGAGGCGGCCACTTTTAAACCCAGCCCAAATGGTATGAGAAGCATCCTGAGCAATGGCGGTCACGGTATCGGTATAGTCTTTATTTTTAAAATAGAATTTGCTGAAGGATTCGCCGTCGAAACTGAAAAGACCGGAATTAGTGCCTACGTAAATAAAACCATTATGGCCCTTAAAAATACAATTGATGGTTACGGCCCTGTTATCTTCTTGTAAAGAAAAACGCTTTTCGGCAAGCGGCTGACAAAAAGCGGTTTGCGAAAAAAGCAGTATGGTTACAATTAATATAAGCCGGGTAAAAATGAACATTATTGCGTTTGCATATTGGCCTTTACTTCTACCTTAATTTCTGAAGCTAGTTTTTCATGAACGATCTTAGGGATTGTAATATGGTGGTCGGCAAGCTGCACCGTAAAATGAGACAGCAGCTTCAACTTTCCCTTTTGTATATCGATGGTACTTTTTATAATGCGTTCCTGCTGCACACCATGAACGGTGAGTATCCCTTTTGCCCTTACTACGTAGGTGCCGTCTTTAGAAAAATCAATGTCTTCAATGATCTTTCCTGAAAAACTCGCATCGGGGAAACGATCGCTTTCCAGGTAGTTTTCATTAAAATGCTCCCGCTGCAGCGGGCTGTTAAATCCTTTGAATGAATTGATCTTTACTGCAAAGGCAAAAAGTTTACGGGCCACATCCAGCCTGCCTTTCATTTCATTACTGGAAGCTTTAATCAACTCGAGCCTCGCCTCCGATACAAAATGTACATTTCCATCATGCACAGCATATACCTGACCCTGTACTACCGAGGAAAAAAGAGCACCCGTTAATAAAAAAAGAAAAATATGCCGGCTCATGTTTAACGATTCATGTACAATTTAGGCATATTAATCATTTCAATAAAAGTGAAAGAAAAACTTTAATAAATTTTTACTTGCGTTTACCTACTGTAAACACCCTTGATATATTAAATCCAAAATATACATCGCCCTTTTCCCATAGCCCACGGGTGCCGGTTATAAAGCTTCTTTCACTCATACCCTGCGAGTTGGTGAAATGTAGCTGAAATACGTGACCGCCTGTTTCTATATCAAACCCTACAGAAAGCGCATCGGTAGTACCGGTAAGTTTATAACCCGGCAACTGGTAATAATATTCTGCATTAAAGCTCACCCTTTTGCTGAGTTTTTGCCGACCGCCAATGCCGATCGCATACAGGTCGTTGGGATCGGTGGCAAGTTGCACCAGGTTAATATGTGTAAAGGTGGGCATCAGTTGAAAAGAAGTGCCTTCGCTGAATTTTCTGCCAATGAGCAGCTGGTGGGTAAATGATAATTTAGAAGTGATAAAATTTTTGCGATCCGGATCTTCAAACTTTTGGGTTTTAAGCGCCACTGTTGGTACATAACTCAGGGTAATTGGCATACTTCGCTTACCAGAAGACTGACGGAGTATTTTTAATTTAAAAAATGCATCCAGTGTTTTTTCAAAAGTACTACGGCCAAAGCCCACCATCAGGTAACGGGTTATACCATAATCAAGCCCCATGCGCATGGTAGCATTATCCAACCCAAATAGTTCGTACACTCCATTGTTTATTTTACCAAAGCGGTGTGATACTTTCATATCCAGTACACCTTTACCTACATTCTCTACTGTGTGGCCGTCGATGAGCCTGGTGGTTTTAAAAGTAGCTGTGGCATAATTTGTACGATCTTTTTCATCGCCCATCAACTCCTTTTCTAACTGCCCCAGGAGGTCGGTGGTATCGTTTTGTGCCACCAGGCTGGTAGTACAACCGCAAAATCCCACAATAAATAATATCAGGTTTTTCATAAACATTTGTTTGTGTACAAGCGAGCGAAAAACGCCCATCAAAGTTTTTGGTTATAATCACAATCCACGCTTATCTCCACATTTTCTGCAATATTGTCTTTCACCAGTTTTGGAATAGATATTTTATAATCAGCCAGCTTTACGGTGAACTTACTACTGGCACTTGCGATCCCGTTTTTTACCAGGATGGTGCCGGGTGCGGTTACTTTATTGGTAACGCCGTGTATGTTAAGGTCGCCGGTTACTGTAACGTTGTAAGTGCCATCTTTGCTAAAGTTCACTTTGCTGATGTCGGTGATGTTTCCCTTAAAACCGGCCTTTGGATATTTGTCACTCTCCAGGTAGTTTTCATTAAAATGTTCTTCCATCAGGGCCTTTTTAAACTTGAAGCTTTTGATGATCACCGAAAATTGCATTTCACCGGTTTGCTGGTTTAGTACACTCATCACCTGGTTATTGTCGGCAGAAATATTTTCCAGTGGAGCTTTACTGAAAAAAGAGATCGTTCCATTTTTTGTATAAACTTTCTGGGCAATTGCGGAAAAACCCCCTGCCATTAAAAATGCTGCTACCAGTAAAAAATTTTTTGTTTTCATCTTCTTCATTTTTTTAAATGTTTTCATTAATTATTTGGATGCCCGGCATCGAGCCATTTTCTTATTTTGGTAAGATTGCAGTCGCTGAGTTTGCCTGCATTTTTTGGCATGGGCGAAAAGTTGGTACTATGTGACACTGCCCCCCACAACCTTCCGTTCGCTGCCTGTATGCTTACACCTTCGTAGGTATCGAGCCTGATGCCGGCCGACGGAACAGAACCTCCATGGCAACTTACACAGTTGGAACTTAATACCGGCTGAATAGTGGTGCTGTATTTTACGATGGCAGTATCACAGATCGAATCGGGATACAATACTTCTTCTTTGTCGTAGTAACAACTACTGAGGGAAAAAGCGATTAACGCAGCTGCTATTGTTTCAAAAATTATGATTGATTTTTTCATTTGATCAGTTGTTTGGCGTTCCGGATTCAATCCATTTTCTCACTTGTGTTATCTGGCAGTCGCTAAGTTTGGCTGCGTTTTTAGGCATGGGCGAATAACCGGCTGCATGGGTGATGGCGCTGTACAATCTGCCGCTCTGCGCTGCTGCGGCTACACCACCATAACTGGAAAGGTTAATACTTCCGCTCGGATTTCCACCAGAGTGGCATCCCACACAATAGGTATTGGTGATAACACTCACAGCCGTACTGAATTTAAAATTCATAGTATCGCAATTGGTTCCGCAGTTGGTAGTGTTCAAAGCACCTTCATTGATCCACCTTCCAATCAATGCTTTTTGTGTAGCAGTTAAATCCGGGTTGGGAGCGGGTGGCATTTTATCATCGCCATCTTCAAACAATACTTCATACACTTCGCTATTGGATGCGTTGCCGGGAATGATGTCCTTCCGCATAATGTTTTCATAACTATCGAAAACATACCCTTCCGTATGTGTAGCTGCATCGTGGCAACCGCTTTTGGCGCAGTTACTTTGAAACAGCGGTAAAATTTCTGTTTCAAAACAAACCCTGGTGCTACCGGGTCCACCGCCTGTGCCGCCACCCGTTGGAGGATCGGGCACCGTGGTGGGGGGAGGCGTATGTTTACAGGCAGCTGCAAACAACAGGAATCCCAAAAAAGCTGTGATAAAAATATTGATCTTATTCATGTCGCTATTGCTTTATGTAAACACGGGTTAAATAGAGATCCGCTTTTATTCCAAGCTCGGGTTCGGCCTGGCCCGGCCCATTGCATATTCCTTTTAATTCTACCTGCTGGCCTTGTGAAAGCACAATACCTTCCTGTTCCATGGTACAGTTTACATAAGCACTTTCTTCACCACTCGCCAGCAGTACTAATTGTTCATTTTGCTGGTTGGTAGATAAGCCTGCCACCGTACCTTTTACCTCTACTACTTTTCCATTGTAAAGTTTTTGTGCAGTAATGCTATCCGCCAGGTAAGCCCTGTATAGATCAACGGCATCCACTTTAATTCCCGAGGCTGATTTTACATCCATGGGACCCTTGTTGTACATATAATATGCAACCGCTGAAGCTGCGAGCAGTAAAGCTGCACTCAGCATTAATAATCGGTTTCTATTTGCTGCTTTCATGCGCTAAAAGTATAACCACAATACGTGTTGCGCAAAGTGAAGGATGCCGAACGGGGAAAAATGATTGCTGAGCCGGGCTATTTTGCATTTACATAATGCTCCACCGGTATGCGGTTGCTGATGCTTTTGGCAAGCGTCATTTCATCTGCATATTCCAGTTCGCCACCAAAAGCAATACCCCGGGCAATGGTGGTGATCTTTACAGGTATGTCGGTGAGTTTTCTGCCGATATAATAAATGGTAGTGTCTCCCTGGATGTTAGGATTCAATGCAAAAATGATCTCCTGGATATTTTCGGTTTTGATACGTTCTATTAATGCGTCGATAGTTAACTGGTCGGGACCCACACCATCAAGCGGGGAAATTACGCCGCCCAATACATGATACAACCCGTTAAACTGCTGGGTACTTTCAATGGCTATAACATCCCTGATATTTTCCACCACGCAAATGGTTCCGTTGCTTCTTGCCCTGTTGGCACATATATGGCAAATATTTTCATCAGAAATATTAAAACAGCGGCTGCAAAATTTAATCTCTGCCCTCATACGGGCAATGGAATCGCTGAAATGCTGCACTTCCGCTGCATCCTGTTTAATTAAATGCAATACCAGCCTCAATGCAGTTTTTTTGCCAATACCAGGAAGTTTCGCAAATTCGTTCACCGCATTTTCCAACAAAGAAGAGGAGAAAACCATTGAGCAAAGTTAGTAAGGTTGAAGGTTAAAGCCGGAAAGTTGGCGGCAGAAAGTTTTTTGAAGCGGCAGCCTGCCCGAAGCAATTTATTTTTTAAGATCTATATCCCGCTCATTATCCCAGTTGGCCCGCAGGCTAAGCTTTTGTGGTAGGGTAATGGCGATTTCCGGTTGTAGTTTTTTGTTATAATCACCTGGCGTCCAAACACCGTCTTTATTACGATCATTCAATATGCGTATTGAATACTCGCCGGGAGTGAACATCTTATTACTCCATTCGGTGCCGGTGAGCGGGTACGACATTTTTATTTCATCTCCCTGTACAAACTGTAACACCGGGTTTTCAGAAAGGTCGAGGTTTTTAAATCTCAACACTATCCTTGCATAATCCGCCTGCGTTTTGGCAACAAACTCCAGTGTATCGCCACGGCTTAACTGGTTGCCGGCAGAGTCGGCAATAGCCTCTTTCGGGAGAATAAGTTTGTAAGCATTGCCTGCAATCCACTGCACCTGGTAGGTTACCGACTTTGCAGTGCTGTCGAGGCTTACCACCGCCGGCACTGGAACATAGTTGGTGTCGGTGAGGCGAACCAGGGCTGTATCAAATTTGCGCAAAGGATTATTAAAGTTGAGTACAAGGGGTTGAAAAAGATCCTGCGGACCCGTTAGGTTGGAGCTTACTTTTAAAGTTTTTTCAGGCGCCTTTTTTAAAATAGGTGCTATTTTTCCATCCCTTGGCTTTTCCTGTGTATAGGCATACAACAGGTTTGAATCGGCAGCAGCACCGCTTTGCACAGCTTCCTCCAAAAAGGCAAAATATTCTGTTTTGTTGTTGTAATATTTGTTGCCGTCCACATCTTTTAATGCATATAATTTAAAACTACCTTGCGGCAAATAGGAAAACCGGAAATAACCGTTGCCATCAGGCCTCGCCAGGTAATCCGGCCGCTGGGTTTTTACAGCGCTATCCTGCAGGTTCCTGTAAAGCACTACCGAAATGGTGCTATCGGGCAGGCCGGTTTCGGCAAGCAATACCCTGCCGCTGATTCTGGCACTGTCAATTGCCGGCCCGGTTGAAAAAACATAGGTGAAATCCTTGAATAGATTGCCTTCGTTGACATCCCTGATGGCATTACCGAAATTGATACTATACGTGGTATTGGGCAGCAGCGTATCCCTGAGCCTTACTGTTACTGTTCTCAGGTTATAGTTTACCTGGGGAGAATTTTTTTGCATGGGCGATACCAGCACATTTTTCTGTGCTTCCATCACTTCTACATATTCATCAAACTGGAGGGTGATGCGGTTGCCGGAAATATTTACTGCTTTGAGGTCTGGAGATGCTTTGACCAGGGTGGGCGCTATTGAATCACGGGCGCCACCGGTAGGCGAACCAATCTGGGCGCAGCCCATATTGAAAGCAGCCAGTGAATAAACAATTGCTGCAATTACCAACCCCGAAAAAAAAACTTGCCTCATCCAGGAAATTTACCTTTTAAAAATTTGCGTGAAGGTATTGCACAATCCCTGTGTAATATGCAAATGAATGATAAAATTTGTATTCATCATTCCTGTTCTGCGTCCGCAAGTTCATGTAGCTCTATTTCCAGCTGATTATCTTTTACAAAATTGCACCAGTGGCAGTCTTGTTTGCCGCAGCCGGTATAAAAATCCTTCTGCTGTATTTTGTGCCATGTATTGGTAAGCTGTTGAGTTACGGTTTCAATATCCTCCGGCTTAATGATGATCTTTTCTTTGTGATATTCTTTTTTCTTATCATCCGGTTCTATAAAATCAAACTCGGTGCTGATCACTTTCCAATCCTTTTGCGGGTAATTATCAATTAAAATTTTATAAAACACTGCCTGCCTCCAGTAATCGCCACCGTTGGGGTCTTTATCGCCAGGCGGTTTCGTTTTGGGTAAGGCGTTATTATAATTCCCCGTTTTATAATCCACTACGTTCACTTCTTTGCCGTTGAACTCCAGCTTGTCTAACTTACCCTTGATGGGCACGCCATTTACTACCACACCCCTGATATTTCTTTCAACTGCTACTACTTTGTTCCAGCTATGAATATATTTATCGTAATAGTTTCTCAAAACGGTATCGCCATATTCCATTCTCCTGCTGAACGATTCCTTTGTAAAAGCTTCCCTGTGCTTACGCATATACCATTCAAAGTCGGCAATCAAGTCTTCCTTTAAAGGGAATGTTTCTTTACCACCGTCCTGCATTTTTCGAAAAAAGCTTTCTAATGCATGGTGTATAGCGCTACCAAATTCTGTTGCTTCATTTTTACCGGCAGGTATACGCACCAGGTTTTGATAATAGAATTGTAAGGGGCATTTGAGATAATTGTTGAGCGCAGTAACATTCATCACGAATTTGTCGAGCATGGTATTGATGAAGTCTTCTTCGGCATGTTGTATCTCCGGCGCCATTTCTACAAACTGCAATGATCTGAACTGGAAAAGTTCTTCCTCGGTAAATGTAGGCTGCTCTATTACTACCTGCGGATGTTTATCTGTTATTTCCGCAATAAACACCGATGGCTCCATTTCTTTCCCATCGTTTTTATACCGTGCCCATGAAATATACAAATGTGTTTCTGCACGGGTAAGCGCCACATAAAAAAGCCTGCGCAACTCTTCCTTATCTGCATTAGCAGCATTGGAAACTGTTTCAAAAATGGTATCGGGCAATTTATATCCACCGCCTGGTTTTCTTTTTTTCTCCCAGGAAGATGCATTCACCCCGGCGAAAAACACATGCTCAAACTCAAGCCCCTTGCTACCATGCGCCGTCATAAGGTTTACCGCCTTATCACTACCACTCACCTGCTGCAATGGCAGGCGGATATCTTCATTTTGCATGAGTTCGATAATATTAACCAGGCCATTGAGCGATAGTAAAGGGTTGCGGGATGTTTCTTCTTTAATAAAATCAAAAAATGCTGTGAGCATTTGCATCAACTCAATTTTTTGTTCGTGCTGCATGATGTATGATAACACGCCCGCCTTTTGAATTAAACGCTCAAATAATTGCAGCAAGGTTACATTGGGCACATCTGTAATAAGGCCTTCCAGCACATTACTTAATGCTGATAGTTTGGCAGGCTGACCAATATCAAAAAGATCTTTGGGTGGCAGGGATGCCCTGTCAATTAACTCCCGGCGAATAGACGAGGAGCCCCCCGCATAATTTTTTTTGTTGACGGCCACAGTAAGTTTTGCAATTTCTATCGGTGGTATTTTGTAAAAATCAAAGTGCAGAATTTCAAACAACATTTCATCGCCGCCGTATGGGCTATCATGCTCTGCATCCAGGTATTGCAGCAGCAGCACCAGTTTTTTAATGAAAGGTTGTTCCAGCAGGTTTAGGCTCCGCTTGCTGTAAAAAGGAATTTTTTTCAGTCGAAAATAACTAGCCAGTTCTTCGCCATACCGGTTTTCCTTGTAAATAACGCCAATACGCCCGGGCTCCACACCTTCGGCCAGTAACTTTTCTACCGAGTTACTGATGCCGAGCATTTCCTCACTCACTGAATTGTATTGGATCAATGATGGTAAATGGGTAAGTGAATTGATCTTTACATTACTCGAGCGTAAATCTTTACTCAGGTCTTTTAATTGTTTTACAAGCCGGTCTTCGTTTTGATCTATCAGCGATTTTGAAATATCGAGGATGGGTTGTGTGCTCCGATAGTTATTGGTAAGTACCACTGTTTTAAGATCATTATTGTAGCGGTTCGCAAACTCCATCATATTTTCTACGTTGGCTCCCTGGAACCGGTAAATGCTCTGATCATCATCCCCCACCACGAACACGTTGGGTGCGTCCCAAAAGTTGATGAGCAATTGCACCAGGCTGTTTTGTGTGCCGCTGGTATCCTGGAATTCATCAACGAGGATGTATTGGTATTTTTCCTGGTAACCTGCCAGCACATTTTTATTTTCTTCGAAAACCCTGATCACCCAATTGATCATATCGTCGAAATCGTAACGATTTTTCTGGCGCATGAGCTGTTGGTAGTTTTCAAATTCATTTACAGCGGCCTTTAATTTCTGCATGCGTTCTATCTCATCGAAATAAGCAGGCTTTTTATCTCCCTTGTTCCATTTGCCGGCACGGCTGGTTTTATAAATGAAACGTTCTTCATCATCCTGCTCTATGATTTTAAGATAATCGTCTATTTTCTGGTTTAAAAAAGCCGTGGACCAACCTTCTCTTTTCATGGTTGAAAACAAGGATCGCAGGCTGCTCACCTCGTAATACACATCGCCCCGGTAGCGCTTAAGCGGGTGATTCTTCGGGAAACCATCCACCAGTTTTTTAAACAGCTGAATGCTTTCTAATTCTGAAATGGCATCCAGCGAAGTTTTTTCAAATAAGTGCAGGTTATCCTGGATCACATCGTTGCAAAATGCGTGGAAGGTATAGATGTTTACTTTATAAGCAGCTGCACCAATAAATTGCTGAAGGCGCCTGCGCATAGCAATGGCACCTGCATCTGTATAAGTGAGGCAGAGAATATTTTCTGGCAACGCATCTGTATCGAGTAAAATTTTTGCAATGCGGGCCGCAAGGATCTGGGTTTTACCTGTTCCCGGCCCTGCTATCACCATCACCGGACCTTCAATAGTATCTACCGCAAATCTTTGCTGCGGATTGAGGCGTTCATATACCTCGGCAAATTTGAGCTCCAGGTTTTCCCTATATGTTTGCATACAACCAAAGTTAAGGTTAGCGCCCATGGTTTTTGTACGGTTTTGCAATGTTGAAGGCAGAAATTTACCGGCCATCCTTTTTAACCAATATATAAACGAAATTTATATTGTTTCTACAAGCATGGACTGGTATTTGTGCTATAATTGTGCATCAAGTTAACCATCCAGAAATTTTTGCTGATTTATCACTTACTGAAGGAAACCAGCCCCTGGTAAATACTTTATCAATGACAAATCGAAAAGCACTTATTGTGGACGATGAAGAAGACACTTGTTTTCTGCTATCGATGATACTTAAGCAACAGGACTGGGAAACCAGCTTTGTTCATTCACTTTCCGAAGCCAGCAAATCGCTTGCTGCGGAAGAACCTGCCGTTATATTCCTCGATAATAACCTGGGCGATGGACTGGGTGTGGAATACATACCTCAGATAAAAACCCGTTACCCATTAGCCAAAGTGATATTAATTACCGCATTTGATACGCTTCCTACCCGGAGTCTGGCGTTTGAAAACGGTGCCCATTACTTTGTGGGTAAGCCTTTCGACAAACAGGCCATTCACCAGGCACTCGATTCAGTGAAAGTGGGTGGTGATACCAAGGATTGATGTTTGGCAACATTTTTTCATTACAGCTATCAGATTTTGTTCACCTTAAAACGTCAAACTATGTCGAATCTATTGTACATCATCGCTGTAATACTGATTATAGGCTGGATCTTCGGATTTTTCGTTTATAGTGCCGGGGGTTTAATTCACATCCTCCTGGTAATTGCGGTAATTGCGATTCTTTTAAATCTTATCAGGGGAAGAGGGGTTTAATTTCCACAACCTCAAATTTCTTGTTCAAAGGGCAGTTGTATTATAAACGAACTGCCTTTTTTGTATTCACTCTCCACGTTAATGAGGCCTTTGTGATTTAAGATGATGTTCTGTGCGTTGGTAAGACCAAGGCCAGTCCCCTTTGCCTTTGTAGTGGTGAATGGCTCAAACAGTTTTGCCAGGGTTTCCGGCGGGATCCCGCCGGCATTATCTTTTATGGTGATAAAACAGTTGTTGCCCCGGGCCTCGGTTGTTATTTCTATTCGTCCCGGTTTGCCATCCATGGCTTCCGCTGCATTAATTATAAGATTGAGAAATGCAATACTGATCTTTTTTCTATCAATATTCACTTTGCAGATATTGGAATCATAATTTTTTATCACTTCTACATGTTGCAGCTGCAACCTGTCTTTAGCCTCCTCCAGTGTTTGGTCTATTACTTCATTGATGGAAACTGGTTCAAAATTTAACTGAAGGTAGCGGGTAGAATTTAAAAGATCTGTAACAATGCTGTTAATACGGGTGGTATTGCGTTTTATAATATCAAGCAACATTGCATGTTCACTCCCGTTCTCAGCCTGTTCCGCCATTTGATCCAGCGCCAGGCCGATATTATTCAACGGGTTTTTTATTTCATGGGCCATGGTTGAAGCCATCCTGCCAGTGGCGGCAAATTTTTCAATGCGCCTGTGTTTATCAAGTTCAAGGTTGGTGGCAGCTAATTGTTCAAGCCGTTTTTCCAACTCTACTGCATACAATTGTGTTACACTTTCCGATTTTCGCTTCGCCAGGTTTTCTTTATTGTACGTAATGAGGGAATAAGTACCCAGGATAGCAACAATTAAAAATGAAATAAGCGCAAGGGTGCTGGTGGAATTATTTACAACGTTCTCGCTCTTTTTAGACTCAGCCAGCGCAGCCAGCTGCACCGCTTTTACATTTAACGATGCTATGCGCATGGAATCCATATTGGCCCGGGATGCTGTTAACATAGCTCTCAGGCTATCAGTAACCTGCTTGCCGGTTGACTGGTAGTAGGAAATGATATTATTAGTATGCGTGATCTTTTGGCGGGATAGTAGTTTTAATTGGCGAAGATTTATATCCGACCGCAGGCTGGAATGTTCGGCAATACTGTCAAGTATGGTATTACAACTGTCTAGGCTCTTTTCAGCATTTGCCTGTTCGTTAAGAAATGCGATATCTGCCGATAAAATGTATCCCTGCATGGCAAGTTCCACATCCTGGTAGGCAATAGACAAATCGCCCAGTGTTCTGATGGTGTTGTTAGAATGTTCTACCAGGTGACGCCTATCGCCGCTTTGCTTAAGGTTGTAAAAAAACAATGCATAAGATATGATGATGAGTATGAAAGCCACCCCATATCCTGGCCGTACCATATTGTTGATTTTTTCCATCGCCATTAACCAATGTGTAGATAATTATACAATTTGTAAATGCTGCAAAGTTAACCCCCGCAGGCGGTTCACACGTACAAGATATTCTTTTTGAATCATGTATATTTTCTTAACAAAATTGCTTGAATAAGTTGTAACCAATTTTTAGGATTGGTATGGTTTTTCTTTTTTTGTTTATATGAAAACGAAGAGGATATTGATTATAGACGATGAAGTGGAACTCACCTACCTGTTAAAGCGATACCTGGAACGCAAAGACTGTTCGGTAGAGGTAGCCCACAACCTGGAAGAAGGTATTAAGAAGCTGGATAGCATAGACCCCTATTATATATTGCTTGATAATAATCTCCCCGATGGATTGGGGTGGGAAAAAGCAAATTACATACGGGAAAATCATCCGGAAAGCCGCCTGGTGCTAATGAGCGGTGCCGACGCAAGGCAGATCCCCGGGGAAAATTTCAAAATCCTGGAAAAACCTTTTTCATTGGAACAACTGGAACAACTGATGTTTTGCAGAAGACCCTCAAAACACTTGCTGTCGCAATAAAAATGTAGATTTTGCTACCCAACACTACCTATTTTTTACAGGTCGTAGTTTTTGAGTTTGTTGTATAAAGTCTTACGATCGATATTCAGCAGCTTGGCTGCTTTTACTTTGTTAAATTTCACCTGCTTTAATGCATTGAGAATGGTTTTATACTCTGCATCAGAAGCTGCATTTTTCAGGTCATATGGCTCTGCTTCAGCTATCTCCATTTCAGTTTCAGCTTCTGTGGATGCCGTGGCACTGCTTGCAGGTCTCGAACTTTTTTCGGGCATGGCAGGTAGTGAACCTAAAATTTCCCAGGCCAATGCATTGCTATTAATTTTTCCGCCCGATGTGAGCAGGCTGGCTCTGCGGATTACATTTCTGAACTCCCTCAGGTTGCCCGGCCATCCATAGTTCTGAAATAGCTGCAATACTTCATCTTCAAAACCTTCGAAGGTTTTTCCCAGTTCTGCGGAAACCTTGTCGAGGAAAAAATGCGCAAAAGCAGGTATATCATCTTTTCTCATTCTCAGCGGAGGAATGGAAATAGAAAATTCATTAAAACGATGGTAAAGATCTTCCCTGAATTTTCCTGCCTTATAAGCTTCCTGAAGGTTTTCGTTTGATGCTACAATGATGCGTACATCGGTATGAATATCTTTGCTGTCACCCACTTTTTTAAACTTTCTTTCCTGTATCACACGCAGCAGAACCATTTGTACATCCAGTGGAAGATTGGCAATTTCATCGAGGAAAATAGTACCGCCATTGGCTGCTTCAAAAAAACCAACTTTATCAGCTATTGCGCCGGTAAAAGATCCTTTGATATGCCCAAAAAGCTCGCTGGCAGCCAGTTCCCGGGACAGGGTACCACAGTCAACCGCCAAAAATGGTTTGTTTTTTCTTTTGCTATTCTGGTGAATAATTTTTGCGATAACCTCCTTACCTGTACCACTTTCACCGTAAATGATAACGCTGTAATCAGTAGGGGCTACCATCTCAATATCCTTGAACACCTGGGTCATTTTTTTATCCTTTCCCAGCATGATATTGTCATCTACATCCAAACCTTTTTTAGGTTTGGCAGTGTCTGTTTTGGTGGATTTCGTCTCCACTACCGGCACCGCTTTTTTAGGCTCTTCTTCCAGTGCCTTTTGAATCACTTTCAATAATTCTTCGGGCATCAGGGGTTTTGTGATGTAGTCAAACGCACCCAGACGCATAATTTCTACCGCCATCTTGATATCAGAATAGCCGGTAACCATGATAACCGGTAAGGAGGGACTGATAGATTTTACCTGCTCCAGCACCTGCTTGCCGTCCATATCACCAAGCCGATAGTCGCACAATAAAATGTCGTAATGGTTGGTTTTTAATTCTTCCAGCCCCTTTTTTCCGGAACTGGCAGCTTGTGCATCGTATCCTTTGCGCTTTAAAAAGTTGCAAAGTAATTGGCACATATCAACATCGTCGTCAATAATTAATATTCTACTCATAAATGGGATAAAAAAACTTGCCTACTAAAATAAGAGTCTGCTGCGAGAATTCAAAAAACAGGCCAAGCATAAATTATATATGCAAAAACTATATATTGGCTTTATAGGGAAACAGCAGCTGGCTTCAATTTCAGAAATATATAACAAAAATGTTACCAACGCCGTTTATGCAGTGATAAGGTACAAACTTATCCCGGCATTCTACCAATATACTTTTCAATTTGTTTAATTTGATCCACAATTTGTGGAGTGGTGGGTTTGTAACTTTTTGCCTTTGCGAAGTATTGTTTCGCAGCCCTGAACTCTCTTTTGTTCATCATTACGGAACATAACTGAAGGTAGGCCGCTGCATAGTTCTCATTATCGGGCAGGCCGGCCCTGATGGCCTGGCGGATATAAGCCTCCCCCTCTTTGATATTACCCTTTTGCATAGAAAGCATCCCCAGCTGCAGCTTATTGGGACCTTCCGCCTGTTTGGTAAGACTGCCGCCGCCCAGGGCAAGGCTTTTTTTCATGTGCTTCTCTGCTGCTTCCATATCCTGGTCCACCATGGCAAGATTGCCCTTAATGGTATAGTACACCGAGCGCATGGGTTTAATGAGCAGGCCCGGGAATGCAATACCGTCCACCACTTTTTTGGCTGCTTCCATATCGCCGGCTTCCATATGGGTTTGAATGAGCCGCATGGGTCCCAATAAAAAATGCCCGAGGATAAAAATAACTGCCAATAAATATAATATAAAGGCTGGCCAGAAACTGGTTTGATAATTTACAAATATTGCGAGCGCAAGCATGGCTATTCCCAACCAGAGCCTGTATTTAATGAAAGTATTCAACCACTGCATTTTCCAAAAATTTTAGGGCGCAAAGATAGGCAGGCTTTGCTGATTTCCGCCCTTTGATAAATGTTTTCCTGTAGCTTGTCTGCACAAAAAGAAAAACCCGGAACGGGTGTTCCGGGTTTTGTAGTCCCGACAAGAATCGAACTTGTATCTAAAGTTTAGGAAACTTCTATTCTATCCATTGAACTACGGGACCAGCGATTTTCAGGACGGCAAAACTATTGTTTTTCCGCTAAAACACAAGGAGAAAAAAATCAGGATGACATAATGGATCAGTACCTTCTTTTCTTCAAATACCAGGTTTCTTACATTTGAAAACAACTTTAAAAAAAATGAAAGCAAAAATATTGCTGTGGCTCCTGCAGGTTTTAGTACTACAGGTTACAGCCCAAAACAAAAATTCTGTTGCAGATTTCACGGGCAAATGGAAGGGTAGCCTGGAGTGGAGCCGCCCCGGAAAAGCCCCTCAACTTTTTAGCATGCAGTTAAATATTGCACACACCGGCGTAGCAAATAAATATTTATGGCAAATAAATTATGGCGATAGCGGCAAAGACATTCGCTCATACAGCCTGCAACCAGTAGATGCATCCACCGGCCACTGGGCCATTGATGAGCACAACGGCATAGTCCTCGATAATTATCTTATATCCAACTGCCTTACCGGATCCTTTACAGTAACGGGAAACACCATCACCAACAGTTATTGCCTTGAAAATGGAAAGTTGAAAGTGGTTTTTATATCAATGAAAATGGCAGATAAAACAACCAGCGGCAAAGGAACTGATGATAGTCCCTCGGTTGATAGCTACCGGGTAACCGGCATGCAACAGGGGTGGCTGGAGAAGCAACAAGACTAGCCCTGTACATTTTCGCTTAATTTTGCCACAACTCAACAATTGTTCACACAGCGGAAAATATGTCTCAACCATCGGAAACCTTTTTAGCAAAGAGCACCATCAAGGCGGCAGACCTGCAACACAGGCGTACCATCAATTTTAACATGAGCCGCTACAATGCAGCGGTTCCCAAGGGTAAGGAACAGTTTGAACACCTGGAGTTGGCAAGGGAACGTGCAAAGAATATAAAATGGCGTGCCATAGAAACCCTGGATAAACAACTGGAGCAGTTTGAATCAATTTTTACCAGCAGGGGCGGAAAAGTAATTTGGGCAGAAACCGCCACAGATGCAATTGATGCGATTGTGAGTATCTGCAAAGAAAAAAACTGCAAAACCCTGGTGAAAAGTAAAAGCATGGCCACTGAAGAAATTCACCTGAATGCAGCCATGGAGGCCAATGGAATTGAAAGCGTTGAAACCGACCTGGGCGAATACATACAACAGTTAGATGGCGAAGCACCTTACCATATTGTAACACCAGCGATGCATAAAAGCAAAGAGGATGTTGCCAATTTATTTGCCCGCAAATTAGGAACCGACCCATCGCTTACCCCCGAACAACTCACCCTGGTTGCCAGGAATATTTTACGACAGAAATACGTAGATGCACAGGTGGGGGTAACCGGTGCCAACTTCATCATCAGCGATATTGGGGGAATAGCCATTACAGAAAATGAAGGTAATGCCAGGTTGAGTTGCGCCTTTCCTAAAACCCATATTGTACTGGTAGGAATTGAAAAGGTAATCCCTTCTATTACCGACCTGGCTTTGGTCTGGCCATTGCTCAGCACATTTGGTACCGGGCAAAAAATCACTTCTTACAGCAGCATTGTAACCGGCCCAAGGCAGACAAATGAAACTGATGGACCCGAGGAAATGATTGTTATACTCATGGACAATGGCCGCACGAATATATTGGCCAACCCGGTACAGAGAGAAAGCCTGTATTGCATACGCTGTGGCGCCTGCCTCAATGCATGCCCTGTATATAAAAACATTGGTGGGCATGCTTATGGTACCACATACAGCGGGCCCATTGGAAGCGTTATCACCCCACACCTGCGTGGCATGGACGAATATAAACACCTGAGTTATGCTTCCTCGCTTTGCGGCAACTGCACAGAAGTTTGTTCTGTAAAGATCAACCTGCACGAACTATTGTTGGAAAACAGGAAGGAATCCGTTGAGGAGGGCAACACGGGTTTTGCGGAAAGAGCCGCATGGAAAATGTGGAAGCTGGCCAGCCTTAACCGCAGGATGATGAACATGGGCAATGGCGGCCTTAAAAACAAAGTGGTGAACGGGCTATTTAAAGGCTGGAAGAAAAACCGGGCTGACCTGGATTTTAGCGCAAAAACATTTGATGAGATGTGGAGAGATCGTTTTAAATAACATACAGGTTACCGGCCTTTATGTTGTGGCATGAATTTTACATCCTGAAAGACAGGATCATAATTTAACTTCTCAATGCTTATATACGCTCACCAAACCAGCGCAAGACTTCAATACATATGTAAATTCATCTTTGGCGAACAACTGGGGATTGGCTACAGCCTTACCATTGACTCCGAAAGTTTTAAAGAACACGATGGACCGAAAATAAATTACAGCGACCTGGAAATGGATGCAAATGTGTTCACTTTAAAAAATCATCCGCTGCTTTTTGAGAAAGACATCCGTGAGCAGCCTGTTTCCTGTTTGGAGCACAATGGCAATAAAGCCTTTTTTAAAACTGAAGGAAGCGACTATCCCTTCGACATTTTGGCGGCCAGTTTTTATTTATTAAGTCGCTATGAAGAATACCTGCCGCATACAAAGGATCAATATGGAAGGTATGCGCATGAAAACTCCCTCGCATTTAAAGAAGGATTTTTGCATACTGCTTTAGTGAACAGGTGGCTGATGGATTTTGCAGTTGCTTTACAGGCAAAATTCCCGGAACAAAATATCATCAGGCCTGCTTTTTCATTTACACCCAGCTACGATATTGATATTGCCTGGAGCTACCGCAACAAGGGTTTGCTGAGAAATATCGGTGGCTTCTTTAAAAAACCATCGCTCCAAAGGTGGGCTGTGATACTGGGCTTTAAAAAAGACCCCTTTGATGTATACGCCTATCTCAACGAGCTACATAATAAATACAACCTTACACCTATTTACTTCTTTTTAGTGGCCACCAAAAACGGGGAATACGATAAAAATATCTCCCCCTACCAACATTCCATGTGGCAGTTGATGAAAAATCATTCTAAAAAATACGAAATAGGTTTACATCCCTCTTACAAAAGCAATGACAAGCCCGGGCTGCTGAAAAAAGAAAAACATATTCTTGAAACAGCCACCGGTAATTGTATCGAGGCCTCCAGGCAACATTATATTAAACTAAACTTTCCGGACACCTATGAACATCTGACAGAAGCCGGCATCACCCACGAGTACAGCATGGGATATGGCAGTATCAATGGCTTTAGGGCAAGCGTGGCTTCCCCATTTTTCTGGTACAATTTAAAATCGGATGAGCCTACAAAATTGAGAGTACATCCCTTTTGCTTTATGGATGCCAATAGTTTTTATGAACAAAAACAGGATGCAGGCACATCGTTGCAGGAATTAAAAAATTATTGCCAGGAGTGTAAAAAAGTGCATGGTCAAATGATCACCATCTTCCACAATAGCTTTTTAGGCACTGACCCACTTTATAGCGGCTGGCAGAAAATGTACGATGAATTTATATCTCAGCTTCAACAATAACTTTTTGTTGCGTGCGCCTTACGCTTAGGTTTACCAGGTAAACACCTACGAGTGTTACCATGGAACCCCATAAAATATTGATGGTTAGCTTTTCATTGATGAGCAGGGCCCCCAGTACCATCGCCACCAAAGGATTTACATAGGCATACAAAGATGCAATGGCAGCAGGCAGCTTTTTCATAGAGTAAATAAATGCCACAAAGGCAACGATTGAACCGAATACTACCAGGTAAAATATTACGCCCCACACTTTTAAAGAAATATCAGCAAATGGAATACTTTGGTTTGAACTCTCTGCCCATATCAAAAGAATAATGGAGCTGAAGAGCATTTGCCAGCCCGTGCCGTAATAGGGATTGAGCTCTGCTTTATTACGCATGAGAAACACGGTACCAACACTCCAGCTCAGCATGGCGATCAACGAAAGACAAAGCCCGATAAGCATGGATGCATTGATGCCATCAAATGCATTTTCAAAAAACACAATGATCACACCAGTAAAACCAAGGAATAAACCAATATAAGTGAGTTTTGAAAGCGCCTTGCTTTTAAAAAATAAACGTTCAATTATAACAACACTTAATGGATACAATGCACCTATAAGTGCACTGAGACCCGAGGGTATCCATTTTAAACTCCAGGTGCTAAGGCCATTGGCAAATACAAACATGAGTACACTCATTACCAGCAACCAGCGAAATTGTTTTGAAGAAGGAAGGGGAAATTTTTTGAACCATAAAAAGAACCCGACAAAACATAACCCGGCAATGAACTGGCGTATATAAGCCATTTGTAATGCCGGAATTTCCATCACGCCTATCTTGCTCACCACCCAGGTAGTGCCCCAGAAAAAACAGGTAGCAGCCAGCGCCAGGTAAGCTTTTCCCTTATTTTGTTTCAAGATTAGTGTTTAAAATGCCTCATGCCGGTGATCACCATCGGCAGTTCGTGTTGTTTGCAATATTCTATTGAATCTTTATCTCTTATGGAACCACCCGGCTGAATAAAACTGTTGATACCGGCGGCGTGCGCAATTTTTACACAGTCATCAAAAGGAAAAAATGCATCACTGGCAAGGCATGCGTCCGTCAGATCAAAATTGAATTGTTTTGCTTTTTCAATAGCCTGACGAAGGGCGTCAATACGGCTTGTTTGTCCACAGCCCTTCCCGATCAACTGCTTGTCTTTTACCAGGGCAATGG
>CBFGLL010000002.1:0-32187 GCA_965649585.1 uncultured Chitinophagaceae bacterium
GGTGCAGGAGCAGTAGTGGTGGCGATGTATGTTTTTCGCAAATTTTACAAACTGGAAAATTATATTACGCACCTGCATTTCGACAGGATGGGCCGGGTAGTAGTGCTGCTTGCTTTGTTATACCTGTATTTTAATGTGAACGAATACCTGGTACCAGCCTTTAAAATGAAAAGGGCAGAAGAAGCGCACCTCATCAACTTATTTACCGGTGAGTTTGCCCTGATGTTTTGGTTCGCCATCATGGTAGGTATGATCATTCCAATTTGTATCATGCTTTTTCGGAAAGGACGAAAACCACTTCCTATGTTTATAGCAGGTATCATGGTGGTGATAGGTGCCTGGTTTAAACGTTACTTGATTGTAACGCCTACCATGTTGCACCCGTTTTTGCCTATGGAAGATGTTCCTGAAAAATTTCTTCACTATTTCCCAAGCTGGGAAGAATGGGCCATCGCCATCGGGTCAATGGGAGGCGTATTACTCATCATCACTTTTTTTGCCAGGATTTATCCCATCATTCCCATACAGGAAACTATTACAGAAAAAATAGAACACAATGAAAAGGATCAGCATATTTAAAAGGAGCTTCCTAATAATGAGCCTCCTATTGACTGCCATCGTTACCGGTTTTGCCCAAGAGGAAAAAGAGGAAGAAGAGGATGCGCCCCTGCCTGTAATTCGCCTGCAGTATTTCAATACAAATAACAAGGTTCAATACCTGTTGCTTCATAGCCAACTCAAGAAAGGAAAAGTTTTTACGCCACAGGCAAATAAATCTTACAGTCTCTACCTCGATAGTGCAGACCAGCAATATTTGGCTGGAAATCTAAAAACAGATGAAACAGGAAGGGCTAAAACATTTATAAACCCGGCATTGAAGGATAAATGGAATTCAGCATCAAGCCACCTGTTTATTTTAAAAGAAGGCGATGAAGAAATTATCTCAGACTATACGATCAATAAAGCAAGGATAGATATTGACACTTTGAATACAGACGGCGTTCGTTCCATCACGGCAACGGTGCTGCAACTACAGGACAATGAATGGATGCCGGTACCAGATGTAGAGGTAAAAGTTGGTGTTCAGCGTATGGGTGGTATTCTTTCTGCAGGCGATGAAGACATGTACACAACTGATTCCTCCGGCGTTGTTGCTGTTGACCTTGCTAAACTGGATTTACCGGGAGATGCAAAAGGAAATTACACATTAGCAGCACGGATAGATGACCACGAAACGCTTGGTAATATGCTTTTTGAAAAAACAGTACCATGGGGAACAAATAAGGTGGTTGACAAAGGCTTTTTTGAACAACGTGCATTATGGTCTACCAGCATGCGATCTCCATACTGGCTGCTCATGATGGCCTCGGCTATTGTTATTGGCGTATGGTCTACCCTTATCTACCTGGTATTTCAGATTTTCAGAATTAAAAAACTGGGCAGGCAAAATATTGCTCCTCCAATGGAGCCCATTGCTGAAAGTCCTGTCACGGCATAACATAGTGATGGTTTGTTAGTTTCATAAGCGGGGTAAAAGGGGCCTGCCAGCAGATCGTACACGGCCCCTTACCATAAAACTGACCACAACTCTCGTTATGGTCAGTTTTATTTTGCCTGCTCTTTCGTAAAAACATTTGAAACAAAATCAGATTTCCTTTCTTCTTTATTCCGGTTCTTCTTTATGGTTCATTTTTGCCAACACGAAGAATGCATTTTTAATAACAATTTTTGCGCCCGGTGCCAACGCCTTCAACGGCGTGATTTGAGTAAAACCCTGGTGGCTCGTGCCTTTAGCTACCGGCACTTTTTCAAAGATGATAGATGAACCCGAACCTGTGTTGCCCGCTCCATTGTTAATTTTTGCAATCCCACTATCTCCGGATGGCGGCCTCACAGCAGTTTCATTGCTTACTACAAAAATGTAATCCTGCCCCTTGTCGCTTACAATAGCATCGGTGGCAACGGCATCGGCCAGTTGATTGTTTAAACTAATAACGGCCGTTACATTCATACCATCAATCAGCCCGCTTTTATTGCCTTTAATATTTGCATGCACCGGAACTGTTTTACTATCGTCTTCAAACGCAGTACCAATGGAATATACCTGTGCATCATATTTCACTTCTGGGTTATTGGTAAGAGAGAAATGAATGGTTTGCCCTGTCTTAAGTTTCCCTAAATCTTTTTCGTACACAAACACTTCCAGGTGCATCAGGTCGTTGTTTACAATTTCTGCAATGGGTGAAGCCATATCCACATGGCTACCTAATTGCGTCATCACTTTGCTGATGGTACCACTGATGGGTGCCCTCACCGCCATCAGGGATGAATAGCCCTGCGATGCCCCAATGCCACCCAGCTGCTTTTGTAATCCCGAGCGCTGGCTGCGCAGCGTAGCCAATTCCGTTTGTGCCTGTTGCAATCTTTTTAAAGGGGCAGCATTGCCTTCCACCAGCTGTTGTTGCCTTGCCACTTCCACCTCAGCCATTTTGATCTGCGTATTTATCTGCTGCAACTGCTGCTGCATCTGCATCAACTCTGGATTGGCGATAGTGGCTATCACCTGTCCCTTACTTATTTTATCCCCGGGGTGCACGTTCAGCGATCGTACAACACCATTGTAAACAGGTGTTACAAATGCTTTGTTGCGATTGGGCACCGTGAGCATACCATTTACTTTAACGGTATTAGTCAATTCCTTTTTCTCTATGCCGCCTAAAACAATACCGATGCTGTTTGCCTGTTCGCTGGTAAACACAACTTTGTTTTCATTAAGCTGCGCTGACTCCATTGTTGCTGACACACTATCAACTTCCTTTGTCTCCTTGGTTGTAGAGTTGGATGTACAACCAACAGCCAACACAAACATTGCTACGATGATTAAAGAATATTTTTTCATTTTATTACTGATTATTGGTTGATATAAAAATTGTATTGAATTACCGCCTGGTTGTATTCGTTTAATGCCCGCAGGTAATTTTTCCTGATATCCATTGCCTGGGTATAAAACTGGTACATTTCTGAAAAACTTATTTCACCGGCCTGGTAGCTTAGGGTGGCGGCTTTAAAAATTTCATCAGCCTGCTGTGCCCCTGTTACTTCGTAAAACTTCAGCAGTTCTTCTGCTTTGTGAATTTCAGCAAGCGCCACCTGTTTTTGTGTTTGCAACCGGAGGAGTTGTCCATCCAGTTGTTTCTGCTGCACCTGCATTTCAGCTTCTGCTACTTTCACCTTATTGCGGTAATACGATTTTCCAAATAATGGAAATGCAGCCGTTACAGAAAAACCCGTGAATGGATCTTTGGCTCCCCAAAGCGCCTGGGAAAAAATCCTGCCGCTCAACTCGGGTTTGTTAGCGGTTTGCTGCAGCGCAATAGCTGCCTGCGCAATATTTATATTTTGCTGCTGCAGCTGCAATGCAGGGTGCAGGCTGTCGGGCACTGTCTCATGGTGGGGCAATTTTTGTAAAGGCTGCGCCGATGCCAGGTACAAGGTATCGGTATTGAGCAACATACTCAGCTGTTGCTGTTGCGCCATAATGTTCTGGTTGTTCTGTTGCAGAATGGCCTGCAGTTCTTTCCACCTTGCCTCAGCGGATATGCGTTCCAGGCCGGCAGCTTCCCCCGCTTTCACACGCAGGGCGGCCGCCTTATACATTGCGCTAAACAAAGTATCCATGCCCTGGTATAAATTGCCGAGCTCCTGTAAATACCAAAGGTCATAATAAGCTGTGTTCACTTCTTTTCGTATCACCGCATCCAGCATACGCTTATTCAATTCATAATACTTCATTTGCTGTTCAAAATAATTACGTCTTGCCTTGTATATGCCAGGCCATTGCATAGTTTGTGAAAAGCCCAGTTTCAGTATGCCCCTGGTATCACTCGGCCGCAGGTCTTCATTTTCAACAAACACCCCGGTCTTGGGTATTTCACGTGAGGTGAGGCGTTCAACATCTGCTTTGGAAAGCTGGGCCTGGTTTACACTGTATTGAAAATTATTTTTTAAAGCTGTGTTAATCGCCTCATCTGCACCAAGGCGGCTTTGCGCTGTTGCCAGGTTTGCACACAGCATACAAAGCAGCAATGCAACCACCGGTTTTACCTTTCTTTTTTTTCTTGTTCCGGAATTGAATATGATATAGAGCAGCGGTAATACAAAAAGGGTTAAAATAGTTGCAGTAACTAAGCCGCCGATTACAACGGTGGCCAGTGGCTGTTGCACTTCGGCACCACTGCCTTGCGATAAGGCCATAGGCAGAAAACCCAGCGAGGCCACGGCCGCCGTCATGAGTACCGGGCGCAAACGGATGGCTGTACCCTGCAGCACCCGCTCTACCACATCGTGCACACCGCTTTTTTGTAACTCTTTAAAAGTGCTGATGAGCACAATGCCGTTAAGTACCGCCACACCAAACAATGCAATAAAACCAACGCCAGCAGAAATACTAAAAGGCATACCACGCATCAACAATGCAAATACACCACCGATGGCACTCATTGGAATGGCGGTGTAAATCAGCAGACTTTCTTTTAATGTGCCAAAGGCAAAATATAACAACACGAAAATAAGGGCAAGCGCCACCGGTACTGCTATCGTTAAACGGGCAGATGCTTTTTTCAGATTTTCAAAAGTTCCACCAAAAGTATAGTAATAGCCCGTAGGCAGAATGTTGGCATCATTCAACTTTTGTTGAACTTCGTTCACCACCGTTTCTACGTCACGGTTGTGTACATTAAACCCTACAACAATCCTTCTTTTTCCATCTTCCCGGCTTATTTGTGCAGGACCTTCTTTAAATGCCACTTTTGCTACCTGCGATAAAGGCACCTGCCCTCCACCCGGTATGGATACAAATAAATTACTTACATCATCAATGGAGCTGCGGTTAGCACTATCGAGCCTAGCCACCAGGTCAAACTTTTTTTCATCTTCAAACACTACCCCTGCTACTTCGCCCGAAAATGCTGTGCTGATGGTGTGATTGATATCCTCAATGTTCATTCCGTAAAAAGCGAGCCTTGCACGGTCGTAAGTGATGGTAATCTGTGGCAGGCCCACGGTTTGTTCTATCTGTGGCTCCGTAGCACCGGCAACAGTTTGCACCAGCTGCGACACCCGTGGCGCAAGAGACGCAAGGGTATCAATATTTTCACCAAATATTTTTACAGCCACATCCTGACGCACACCCGTCATCAATTCATTAAAACGCATTTGTATGGGCTGGGTAACTTCAAAAAATACACCCGGGATCATTTGCAGTTTCTCTCCCATTTCCGCTGCGAGCTGCTGGTACGATTTTTTTGATTTCCATTCCTTCTTAGGATAAAGAGACACAATGATGTCGGTGGCCTCCGGTGGCATGGGATCCGTAGGAACTTCAGCACTTCCGGTTTTTCCCACTACCGTTTTCACTTCCGGAAAACTTTTAAGAATGCGGCTTGCCTGCATGGATGTTTCCATGCTTTGCGAAAGCGAAGTGCCTTGTGGCAAAATACAATGAATGGCAAAATCGCCTTCCTGCAACTGCGGTATAAATTCTCCGCCCATCCTCGAAAATATTAATAGTGTAATGAGTAATAAAGCCAACGCAACACTGGTAACCCAATACTTGAACCGGATGGTTTTATGCAATAATGGTGTGTACCAATGTTGCAGTTTGTCCATCATCCTGTCAGAAAAAGTTTTTCCCGGTTTTATTTTTTTAGATAAAAACAAAGAAGCCATCATCGGTATGTAGGTAAGCGAAAGCAGTAGTGCGCCCAAAATGGCAAAGGAAACAGTCTGCGCCATGGGACGAAACATCTTTCCTTCTATACCTTGCAGAGAAAGTATGGGTAGGTAAACAATAAGAATGATCACCTGGCCAAAGGCCGCAGAGCTCATCATTTTTTTTGCACTGTTGCCCACCGCTTCATCCATTGTATGGCGATTGAGTTGCTGGCCAGAGTGATGACGGGAAAGGTAATGAAGCGTAGCTTCCACGATAATTACAGCGCCATCTACAATCAGCCCGAAATCAATTGCACCAAGGCTCATGAGGTTGGCACTTACACCAAACAGGTTCATCATCCCAAGAGCAAAAAGCATCGACAGGGGAATGGCAGAAGCTACGATCAGGCCTGCCCGAAGGTTCCCAAGAAAAAGTACCAGCACCAGGATTACGATGAGGGCACCCTCTACCAGGTTTGTTTTTACTGTGTTAATGGCCCTGTTTACCAGGTCTGTCCGGTCAGAATACGCTTCTATCACCACGTCCTTCGGCAGGGATTTTTGAATGGTTGCAATTTTTTCTTTCACCCTGCTTACCACTTCTGCGCTGTTGGCGCCTTTTAGCATCATCACTATGCCGCTCACCGCTTCCTTTTCGCCGTTGTAGCTTACAGCACCATACCGCACCGCCTCGCCCATACGTACTTCTGCCACATCGTTAATGAGCACCGGGATATTATGAACGGTTTTAATAACGGTATTCCTGATATCGTCGAGCGAAGACACAAGGCCAATGCCCCGGATATAATAAGCGCTTGGTTTTTTATCGATGTATGCCCCACCGGTATTTTCATTATTTTTTTCGAGCGTGGAAAAAACTTCTGCAATGGTTACGTTCATTGCTTTAAGCCGGTTGGGGTTGATGGCTACTTCGTATTGTTTTACAAAACCACCGAAACTGTTTACCTCTGCCACACCGGGCGTGCCATATAGTTGCCTGCTCACAATCCAATCCTGCATGGTACGTAAATCGGTTGCGGAGTATTTGTCTTCGGCTCCTTTTACCGGGTGTAAAATGTATTGGTAAATTTCGCCGAGGCCCGTGCTTACCGGGGCGAGTTCTGGCGTGCCCACGCCTTTCGGAATTTTTTCTACTGCTTCCTTCAACTTTTCGTTGATGAGCTGGCGGGCGAAATAGACATCCATGTCATCTTCAAAAACGGCCGTAATTACGGAGAGGCCAAAGCGGGAAATAGAACGAAGTTCTACCAGCCCCGGGATGTTGGCCATAGATTGTTCGATGGGATAGGTTACCAGCTGCTCCGCTTCCTGTGCGGCCAAGGTTGGCGTAATGGTGATTACCTGCACCTGGTTGTTGGTGATGTCGGGCACGGCATCTACCGGCAATTTGCTTGCACTCCAAACACCCCATACAATAAGCGCAAGGGTGAAAATGCCCACCAATGATTTATGCTTTATACTAAAGCTGATGATACTGTTTAACACTGGGAATAATTAATAAATGAATAATAGCCTGCAAAAACCAATGATGGCCTGCACGACATATACTTATCCTTAAAAAATTATTCTATGCCCGGGGAGGTTGCCAAACAGCGGAAAGGTTAGAGTAAAAATAGTTACACTGGTAAGCCGCAAATTGTTTTGTGACAGCTACTCCCGGTTTTTTATCTGCAAAAAAAATGGGTGGAGCCGGCTGCGTAATCACTATGCTGCAACAGGAACAATTACAAAAAGGGGGACAATCATCTTCATGTTCATGCTGATGATCCTGGTGGCCGGAAGTAGCTACATGGGTGGCAGTATTAGTATCTGTGCAGTCCATACCATCTGTGCAGGGCACAAACGATACGAGCAACATATAAATACTAAGTATAAAGCTTACTACTTTCATTAACTGCAAATTTAACTAATAACACGCATTGCTGCTGCAAAAGATGGTGAGGATATTTTGTGGCAATAAAAGCCATAAGCTGTAAAACAGCTACTCTTTTTGTAGCCCGTAGGTTTTTACAAACTGCGCACAATATCCCTTTATCATATCTCTCACTTTCCTAAATGCCTGCATCACTTCTTCTTCTGTGCCGGTAGCTTTTGCCGGATCAGGAAAATTCTGGTGAAAACGCAGGGCTTTGGAAGGAAAGTAAGGGCATTGTTCTTTTGCATGGTCACATACGGTTATCACAAAATCGAAGTCCAGGTGTTTGTATTCGGAAATATTATTAGAACTGTGGCCCGATATATCAATACCATCTTCTTTCATAATACGAACGGCATTTGCATTCACCCCATGTGTTTCAATACCGGCACTGTACAGCTCTACGTTTTTTGCTGCAAAATGTCTTAAATACCCTTCCGCCATCTGGCTTCTACAACTGTTGCCCGTGCATAAGACCAATACCCTTTTCATAGTTCCTGCATTTTAATAAATAGAAATCGGTTCGTTTCTACGCCTGGTTTTACCCTGGCGATTCTGAATCTTTTCCAGCTGCGAAACAGGTAGTGCTGTGTTGCCGCAGCGATAATTGTTTTCAATAATTCTTCCGTCTACGTTAAAGGTAGTAGTGCAATAGGATTTAGACAAACCGTTTAAAGTTTCATGTTTCATACTTATGTTTTTTTAGTGATTTTTTTAGTTACAACATTCCGGTCCGCAGCAGGTTTTGTTTGCAGGTTTTTCTGCATACACCGTAATGCTTTTTATACCCGTGCCGGAATTTTTAAATGCTTCCAGTTGTTCTTCATTGAGATATTGACTAAGAATATCGTTGGGAATAGTAATGGTTTTTTCTTTTTGCACAACCATGTTATTAAAACCATTCGTTTCTATCAGGTGGAGATATTCATCTTTCTGAATGGCGCCCGCCACACAACCTGCATACATTTCGGCAGCATTTTTAATTTCGGCCGGTAAGTCTCCTTCCAGCACAATGTCACTGATGGAAAAATGCCCGCCTGGTTTTAACACCCGGAAAATTTCCTTTATCACTTCATTTTTGTTCGGCACCAGGTTGAGCACGCAATTGCTCACAATTACATCGGCCGTATTATTGTCAACAGGCATTTTTTCAATATCACCCTGTCTGAATTCCACATTATCAAATCCCCGAACCCTGGCATTTTCAGTGGCTCGTTCTATCATGGCCGGGGTAAAATCGATACCAATCACTTTCCCGGTTTCACCGGTTTCATGCCTTGCAATAAAGGCATCATTACCGGCACCGCTACCCAGGTCAATCACTGTGTCGCCCTTTTTAATTTTTGCAAATTCGGTAGGCAAACCGCAACCGAGGCCAAGGTCTGCATCGGGATTATAGCCTTCAATGCTGCTATAGTCATCCGTCATAATGTTATACACTTCTGTACTGCAACCACCTGCGCCACAGCAGGAGGATTGATTGGCCGTTTTGTCCTGTGAAGCGATCTCAGCATATTTCTGCTTTACCAGCTCCTTTACATTTTCGTTTGTGCTCATAATTTTAAGTTTTAAATATTAATCGTAAAATACCGATGAATTAATCCAAAAAAAAGGCTTAGCAACAGCCCGCTTCCTTATAACTATCAAAAAGCCCGTTGAAATAAGATTGTGCTTCTTTCCATGTTTTAGCATTGATACAGTAACACACTTTTACTCCATCAATTTCACCCTGCACCAGGCCTGCTTCTTTTAACTCCTTCAGGTGCTGCGACACCGTGCTTTGCGACAAGGGAAGTTCGTCTACAATATCCCCGCACATGCAGGATTGTTTTTTAGCTAGGTGGTTCAAAATTGCGACCCTCGCCGGGTGCGCTAACGCCTTGGCATATTTGGCCATCCTGTTTTCCTTTGCGCTGAACTCTAAAGATTTTGTTGCTCCCATTTCAATCGCAATATTACGATAGATTTATAAACTGCCAAAATTTTATTCGATTTTTTTTAAAATTTTTTGGTGCTGATAGGTTTTCCTGTTCTGTTAAATAAAAAAGGACCAGCGCTTTCGCAATGATCCTATACATTTTCACGGCTTAATATTTTATCCTCCTACTTTTTTTTGGGCTCGGGCATGGGGAAGGCCGGCACTGTTTGCAGGTAGCGGTAAATAGCTTTTAGCTCCAGGTCTGTCATCATTTTAAAACTATTCCATGGCATGGGACTTTCCGCAATTCTTTTCTGCTGCCGAAAGCGCTCCAGGAATTGTTGTTCTGTCCACCCGAAAATTCTACTGTCTTTATGCGGGGTAAGGTTGGGCGTTGTAAACCCATCGATATCATTTCCACCGGCCATTAACGGGCCGATAAGGTTACCGGCAAGATCGCTTTTGGTGTGGCAGCCGGCACAGTTAGTGGTGCTCATTACCAGGTATTCGCCATAAGAAGCAGTGCTATCCGGCGTTATAGACTTTTGAATAAGTTTACGGGGCCCCACGGGCTTTATCATGAATGCTTTGATGGCTTTGCCAACAAGGCCGTATTCATTTTTCTTCACTGCATTTGCCACCGGCTTTAATGATCTTAAATAAGAGATCACTGCTGTAAGATCTTCATCGCTCATATCGTGGAAACCCATAAAATTTAAAACGGCGTTACCATCAGCGTGTACACCATACCTGATTACACGGGCAATTTCTTCATCTGTTCTGCGGCCGATGCCATAAGTAGAATCGGATGTAATATTGGGCGCATAAATTTTAGCGATATCAATATCAAACAAACGGCCTCCACTCAAGGTAGGTTCAATTCCAAGCTGTAAGAGAGAGTCAACATTTTGGGTACTATGGCAATCGGCACAATGCGCCTGGCTATACACGATATGTTTACCACGATTGATAATATTACTATCTGCGGAAGCCTTCACTTTTGGGTACGGTGCTTCAAACTCCAGGTCCTGGCGCATACCGATGGTAGTGCCTAATATTACAATTAAGGCGAGCACTGTTATTACAAACCATTTTGCTATTTTTTTGAACTTTCTCATAGCTATAAATTAGGTGGCGAAAATAATCCTGGATACACACGCATTCCAGCGCACTATGAATGAACCGTTGAATACATTGCATGAATTGCATTTGCGGCCTGCAGCGTTTCTTCAGTTAAATTTTTTATCCTTCGTTTAAATAAAAGATTGTCTGCCTGCTGAAGGTCCCAGGTATCGGGCACATCAAACACATGGCTCATGTGCAGGCAGCCATTCTGCACTAAACAATCTATACACAACTCCCGGCTACAATGCCGGTTACCCGTAACAGCTTTTGTTGTTTTCATGATCACATTTTTTAAATCAATAAAGCATTTTGTTCTGTGTCAGCAACAGCAACTGGTTTTTTAAGCACCTGGTATATGTACTGTTCCACCAGTTCATTAGGTTGATACTGTTCTAACTCCTCTGATAAGGCCTGGATATTTTTTTTATAAACTGGTTTTACCAACACTTCGTTCACCGCATTGCGCAGTTGCGATGGCGATGGACGCTCTGTTTTAAGATTGATGCCATAGTTGAAGTAGCCGATCCTTGCGCAGATTTCATTTTTTCCTTCATGCACGCCGGCCACTACCAACGGGAGCTTGTGTTGAATGCCAAGCATCACTCCACCATATCCTCCATTGCTGATGTACACATCGCAGAAGGGCATTACATCTTTAAACGGGATAAAATCTTCGATAATAAAATTGTGCTGGTCGTACTGTTTTTTTAACCTCGTTGTTTCAGCCCCGCCGGTGGTTACAATTACGAGTGTATCCGGGTCGTGCCTGAATGTTTCCAGCGTTGGGATCAATAGTTTGGTAACATCTTTTTCTACGGTACCCTGGGTCACCAGTACAATGTTTTTATACTCGGTTATCTTATCTGCAAACCACTGTTTTTTGGAGGCAACTGGCTCGTAAGGCAATAAAGCACCAATGAAGCGAATATTGCTACCGAGATCGCTACGCTGATACTCAAGACCAGGTGATCCGCTTTGTAATAAAATATCTGCTTTTCTGCAAATGAGGTCAAAAACGGAGAGATCGTTGTGCGGTATACCGTATCTATCAAGTATTTCATGAAGTGTGTTATTTGATTTCTTAAACAATACTGTTGACGCTAACCAGCGCAGGCCTTTATGAAACAATTTACCAGCCAGAGTGGTAGCGGGTGTAATTCCCAACCCGTATGGCGCCAGGTCCTTTGAACTTTCTGTGAGCGGTAATACGCCCAATACTACAATGGGCACGTTCAACACATATTTTGCAAATACAGCCCCGGTAAACCCATTATCGCACAGCAATACATCAAATGGAAATTCCTGCTGAATGTTTTTCATATCTTCCAGGTACTCTGGTCCACGTGCAATGAAAAAGTTTTCAATATCCCAGTTGATCTTCTTGATGGGGTTCTTAATTTTTGCCCGCTCCGGGAAATCCTCGTTGATGGTATCGGCTAAAAAATTTTTCGCAATACTGAACGGATACCAGGGCATATCCAGCTTTTTCATTTTTTCAGCGTAATGTGTCGTCACATACCAGCGCACATCGTGCCCCTGCGCTTCCAGGTATTTGGCAATACCGGTGAGCGGGTTAAAGTGTCCGTCCGCCGGTGCCGATGCCATCAATATTCTCAGTTTCCTTTCCATGTTTTGTTCTTTCTGGTTCTACTTAATTTCTGTTATCCACTGTTGCACAAAGTCCCTGGCTGGCTCCACCACTTCTCTCCCCGCACGAAAACCCATCTTCCAGCGATTACCCTTGCTTTCATAAGCCTTGTTCACGAAATATTTTTTACCGTTCTTTTCAACCAGCTGTGCATCAAAATCAATGTCAGCTGATTCCTGCATGAATTGCTCTAATCTTTTCTTTACATACAACATATGATTAGTGGGATATTTAGCTTCCCAATCTGCAAGCAGCTTCTTATTAGCGGTTTCGCTGAACTCCAGGTTAGATTTATAATTCTGGCGATAACGCACCAATATTTTATTGTTAGGATTTTCTGCTTCGGTTAGTTGTTTGTGTGCATCTTCCAACATTTTGTCGTAAGTGGGTTTAAGAGTTGCGGGTGCCGTCTTTACCAGTTTCTCCATATCTGCGACATTCTTCCTGGCCTCATCAATTCTTTCCTTATTAAAATCTTCCACGCTTTTAGTCACCAGTAAATTTGGTTTAGCATTTTCACGCATGGCGGAATATTCTTTTACGAATGCTGGAGTAGCCACCTGCTTCTTTACATAGATCAACAGGTCTTTTGTAACGGCAGTTCTGTTGCCTGTTGCCAGGTTTTTAGCATTTCTTAAACCGTAAGCATCCAACGAGCCGCCGAAAATGCTGTTCTTGATCTTACTGTCGGCATCCACTTTAGAAATACCCAGCTGCTTTAAAAATTCATCCGCATACTTATCTGCAACGGTGAATGAAAAAAGAAATAATGAAAGGATCGCTGCAATGGTGAGCACAGTACAGATGCGTACGAGGGCAACACATTGTTTGATAGTTAATTGTTTCATGGCTATACTTTAAGGTTTGTTTTTAATAATGAATTTGTTATTTATGATGACTGCCGCAATGCTTTAACTCTCTCCAAACTACTGTTTAATAAACTCCACCCTCCTGTTCTGTGCTTTTCCTTCCTTGGTTTTATTATCTCCCACCGGCACTGTTTCACCCTTCCCATCTGTTTCCATCCTTGCAGCATCAATCGCAAACTGGGTAGAAAGGTTTTCTTTTACTGCGGCTGCCCTTTTTTTAGATAATTCCATATTGGCTGCATCGCTTCCATCGCTATCAGTATGCCCCAGGATATTCACTTTTACATCAGGAAATTTCTGAAGCACCTCAGCTATCTCTTTTAGCACACCATTACTTTCCGGTTTGATGTTGGCTGAATTCACGTCGAACAAAATGCCCGTAGTAGAAAACTTTCCTTCTTCTACCAGTTTATGCCTGGTGTCTGGAATTCCTTTAGCGATCTTGATATTGCCGATAGCATATCCTACTTCGGAGTCTTCTCCACCATAACGTTTTACATCGAAATACAATTGGTTCATCACTGTACCCGGCGCAATGGCTTTAGGCAGGTCATACATTTTAGTTTCATTGAACCAAATGCGGAGTCTTTCTTTCTGTACTTGCATGGCCACATGTATTATTTTGTTGTAGAACTGGTCCAGGGAGGCAAATTTTTTGATATCTGTGCTCAGGTATCTGTTAGCATCTTTCAAAGTAATCAGGTGCAGGTGAGAGGCGCCATTGTCATATGGCTGCATACGCAATTCTGTAGCGAATGTATTTCCATAGCCCTTCAGCAATTCATTATCCGCAGGGTCTCCGCCACCACTGGATAACACACCAAAGTGTATAGTTGCAAACGGTGCTTTGGGATTAGAGCGGTGTAATATCATGTCAAACTCCACGGTGAAGTTTTCACTGAACTCCGCCTTATTATCAGTGAGGTACATAGAATTCTGATGCAGCTGTGCCCATTTGCCATTGAAGCCCTTCAGGCTTACTACGGCACCCGTGCCATTGCTGTTCCAGCCGATAGGCAATTCTCCCACCGCATCGGCAGCAAAATCATTGCTGTACACGATCTGTTCTCCCGGCACAAAATCATACTTAGAATAAAGTTGACTTCCGTTGCTACCTCCTGTTGCGGGCACCGCACTCGGTTCGGCAGCAGCAGTAGCAGGTTTTTTTCCTTCAATTACATCCAGGCCATTGTCAATGCTCTTATCCATTTTAGCATCGATGCGGTTGGTCGTTTTGCTGCTGATCTTGTTTTTTGCCTTATTAATAAACCCACCCAGTTGTGCCCGGCAAAGAACCGGCAATAGCAGAATGCTGAGTGCAATAATGTATTTGTTCATGGCGAATTGTTTTGTAGCACAAATCTGCAAACAGATCTCTCCCTAAAAAATAACAGCATTCATGAACAGTGATTTCATATGCATGAAATGCAGTTAAGCAGCTTTTGCAATTCATGCAGCTGCTTCCTCAATTGATACTTCCATGTCTGGTGGCGGCTTATGGCGGAATTTATTTTTACTGCCTAAAGTATAGCCATGAAATTTCTTATTGCCATTAGTGTTTTAGCAATCACAGCGTTCAGTGCCCGTGCGCAGATGAGCATGGAAGAGATCAACAAATTAAAAAAGATGAGTCCGGCTGAATTGGAAGCATATAAAAAGAAGATGCTCAGCCAGTACAGCCAGCAGGCTAAGCAACTGGCTACAAAAGCCAATATAAAACTCGATGAAACTTTACTTCCGGACTTTCAAATTCAAATGCCGGCGAAAGACATCAAACGATTATCGCTTATTCCCCAGCAGCCACCCACGCTCATCCAGCTGAGTGATATGCTGCGAACCACCAAACTACAAATTGAAGCCGTTGCTAAACCTACCGTAATACAGGATGTAAAAAAGATCATCGAAAACCAGGACGTCGAAAGCATCCGCAATGCTGCCGTCGGCAGTTTCTATGCAGACAAGCCTGAGCAATCTGTAATGCTCGCAATAGAAGCAGCGATGAGAGATGCTGCTGATCAAACAGGGTGGAACAACCTGGCAGCGCTCTTTAACATGACTGGGCTGGAACATAAAGCGGTTCCCATCCTTATGAATCAATTACAACTGGATCCTAACAACAGCATGATGCTAAACAATATGGGCCAGGCTTATATGGGCCTGGGTGATATTGGGATGGCGGAAATGTTTTTGAAACAATGTTTACAAAATGATCCACTCAACCCCGAAGCCAATCGCAGCATGGGCATGATCAAATTTTTCTACGAGCAGTATGAAGAAGGGATGCGCTATTTTGAAAAGGAACTGGAAGTAGCTTACCGACGCAGCACCATGGCAATAACAAAGGGAAAAAATGCAGCCCTCAATATTTATAAGCTTCGTAAAAAAAGAAATATTCCCCGACGGGATTTTTTTGGCGAATTACAGTTAGCAAATTTTAAAGTACCAGCATTGCCCGAAAAAACTGATAAGACAGCAGAAGCAAAGATCAAGGGACAATCATTCAACGAATCGATAACTGCAGAAATTCTCTATTGGAATGATAAGGCGCAGTTGTCAGAAGCCGAGATTGAAGCAGATGGAAAAAAATTGCCGGGCATTTATTCCAGGTATGTGGATGCATTATTGGAAGACCTTCACAAAGTGTACGACTCAAAGGAGCTATGGATCTTCAATGACCTCGACTTAAATCATATTAAACAACTCATCGATGCCTACGGCCTTAAAATGATGGCAGTTAAATGCCCTGTAGCTCCTGCGGGTGCAAGTGCAGGAGAATATGACGCCTACATCAAAAAATGCTGCGATATCAAAAAGCCGATCATGGATGCATTCGTGGCTGAGTATAATGCCTTTGTTACAAAAAGAGGAAATAAGGTTTTAGGTATCTGGAGAGAATATATCAACGACCTAATCAATATTGTGTCACTTGACCCCAGTGCAGGCAACAGGATAATGGTGTATAGGAACCTGCAGCAATACGCCACAGTTGTAGGAGCCTGCTTTGGTAGTGGGCAGTTTCTGGATCCACCGATGGAATGCAGTGTTTCCTTAACTACCGCCGAAGCAGATAGCCTTATCGCTTCAGCCCGTAACCTCGATTTGAGTTGCCCCAAATGGCTGAATATTGAAGTGGATGTAAAAGTTGCCAAGATAAAAGCCGATTGCGATAAGTATGCAGTAGAAGTAGGAAAGCTGTGGCAGGCTGGTTACGAACATAATTTCCGAACGGGCACCACTACTCTTTCTGCAGGCGTTGGAGCCAAGGCAAAATTCTTTGCCAATACCGGTGGCGCAGATCTTAAAGCCATGGTATATGTTTCCTTCGACAACAATAATGAATTCAGTGATGTAGGGATAATGGGAAAAGCTTCTGTCAAAATCGGCGACACTCCCTTTTCATTAGCAGGCGGAGGCGCTAGTGCCGGCGGTACTTTGGGTGGCACTGAAGGAATGGTAAAACTGGGGCTTAACTCGGGATTTACTTCTGGTGTAAAAGGCACAGGTGCATTGGCCGAAGTAGTGAAGATTGACAGATCGTTGTAAGGCACTGTCACACTGTTGCTACAAAAGCCCGCAGGCAACTCTAAGATCAGTTCTAAAAAAATTAAAAAATGATTTCTTATTAATAATCTATTTTAAAACTATGCAATACAAATTTCCACACACGATCGAAAACTGGTTTGGAGAAAAAGTTATCTTCAAATCCATCGACCCTATCACTAATAAAATTGATATTGAATCTTTCTGCCAACCCGGTGTGGGACCGGTAATGCATACCCATCACAAACAGGATGAATGCATCACCGTCATTTCAGGGAAGATCGCTTACCAGCGCCAGGGCGAAGAAGTACAGTACGCAGGCCCGGGAGAAACAATCTTATTTAAAAAAGGGGAAGCACATAGATTTTGGGCAGAAGGAAATGAAGTGCTGCATTGTAAAGGTTATGTGCTGCCTGCCAATACTTTGGTGTTTTTTCTTACCAGCATTTTCAACGCACAAAACAAATCAGGCAAACATCGCCCGGATGCTTTCGATGCGGCGTACCTTTTATCAAAGTATAAAGGTGAATATGAAATGAATGAGATACCAGGCTTTGTAAAGAGGGTAGTTTTGCCTACGCAGGTATTTGTTGGAAAGTTGTTAGGTAAGTATAAGCATTTTAAAAATGCGCCCCGACCTATGTAAATATTTCTTTCATAAAAGAAAAACTACCAATGGCAAATTGGTAGTATTTTTATCCGCTTACTTTTTGAACGAAAGCCCTGGTCAGCTCCCTTCGCAGCATCCATAGTATTGCCAGCATCAATCCAAAATGGACCAATATCAAATCGGGCGTACCCAGTATGTTTGTATCTGCAGCAACCCCTTCCCTCAGCAAGCCGTTTATGAGCATGCGTTGATAAACCATGCCAAACAATAGCGGGAGAATAAGAAATCCTGCAATGATCAACCCAACATTTTTATTCATTAATTTTTTCGCAGCCATTATCACCGGTGGCATACAAATAAGCATTGTGATCACAATCGCCATGATTCTTGCAAGTGAAGCAGTGTCTTCTCCCATTAGTTGTTGCAAAAAAGTCTTTTCATCTCCACCCCCTACAAGTGCTGTGAAAATCCGGGCAAAAGGCAGGTTGGCAAACAGCAAGGAAAACCCGATTGCTCTCCTGCTCATGTAAGCTCCTCTACTAAACAAACTTGCTCCCAGCCACATCATGGCATAGGAAAACAATGGACCTACGGCTGTTGCCCAAAATGCAAGGGAAGGCCGGGCACAGTCTGCACAGGTAGTCCAACTGGATATATCCCGGGGACCATAACAACCACATATCAGATAACCCGTGATAATATGAGCCTGTTCATGCAACTCACCCATGATCATATTGAATGCCAAAAAAGCGATCACATATTTCCAGGTGATTATTAGTTTCATATTATTTGCTTTAAACAATAAAAACCGGCTGATAGACATCAACCGGTTTACACACATCCTTGAAAAAACCAAATTCTTATTCTGCTGTTCTGTAAACAAAGTCTTCCAAAATAAAATCCCTGCTGCCGCTATTACGGGCAAATCTCAGCTTAGTAGGATAGTAGCCTGTTTTTTGAACCTTTGCTGGCTGCGGGATACTACGGGTAAAAGCAGGGTTAGTTTCAATAAAAACCTTTGTGATCATTGGTTCCATAAAAATCACTTTACCGGCATAAGTTCCATAAATAAACGTTTGCGTAAAGGCAGAGCCATTTAATTCAGAACTGGTAAAATCTAACCAGTGCGTACCCATTTGCGGTACACCACCACCTGCATAAAAATAGGTAGGAGGCATATAAGCAGCGGCTGGTAAATTAAGGAAGCCGGTGCTATCCACTTCGTATGGAGGAATAGCAGCTACTTCTGCCGGGCTCACGTTGTAAAAGTGAAAATCAAAATGCGGCAGACCATAGATAAATTCAGGCTCATGTCCATCAGGGTTCCATCCCAGTTCCACATGGTTAAAAATATTGGCATCTACCTTTGGATGAAATTTCAATTTTGCCAGGTTTGAATGGTCGTGGCCACCGCCATGTCCGCCTGCTTCTGGCAGACTGTTCCATGCGGCATCATTGATGTTGATCGCCACTTTCAATGGTTTATCCTGGGCATCGGTTTCATACCATGTATGAGCTTTACCAAGATGAAAGGTTTCCTCAGGTCCTTTGAAGATGCGGTTCCCCGGCTTATCTTCCTTTTTGCAGGATGCTAAAACACCTGCGAGGGCAATTGTTACTAAAAAGATTTGTTTCATGACTATAAATTTTTCGCAAAGATGAATTGCTGCAGGTTAAAAGGAAATACGAAGGAGTACGAATTGTAGCATTTAATGCCTGAACTGGAAAAGCATTGTTTTCAGGAACCGGTCTGCGCTTACAGCCCGTTTGTATGAATTGAGGAAAATCGTGCATGAACTGTATTTACCGCATCAGGAGCTGGGCCGCTCTTTCGGCTTTCTACTATAGATTTGTTATACTTCTATGCAACCATACAGGATATATATTATTTCCATTCTTTTCTTCATTACTTGTAGCGTGAGTGCGCAACGCAACTACCTGTTTTCTCACCTTGGCGTGAGAGATGGATTGGCAAGCAATATTGTACATTGTGTGCAGCAGGATGCAAATGGTTATATATGGTTAATTGCCAATAATAAAATACAGCGGTACGACGGTTACCGTTTTCAAACCTTTGTAACAGGAAGCAATGGCCTGCCGGAAGGTACCATCCGGGGATTTCTCATCGACAAAAAAAACAGGCTTTGGTTCCACATCAACGACAGCACACTGGGCTATATGAATGCTGATAATTTTTCATGGACAGGTGTAAAAGTGGAGATTCCGCAAGGTTGGGGTAAGAGGGGATCCGGGTTGTTTGTTACAAATGCCGATGCCCCCATGCTGGTGTTTCCTATGCAGGGATATATTACTTATGATGAAAAAACAAAAACAGCAGCCCAGCGACACAACCCTTTTCGCCTGCCGGATGGTTGGAAAATTTTAAACACCTGGCAGGACAAAAAAAATAATTACTGGTTTGGAACAAGTGAGGGGCTGGTGAAGTATAATCCTGCAAATAAAAAAATATCTTATGCCGGTCACAATACAGAAAACGATAGCAGCATTACTGCTTTTGCTGCTGTAAAGATGACCAGCTATTTTTTTATTGACCGCAACAACAGGAAATGGCTGGGATCATGGCCCGAATCCACCGGCCTCTCGCTGAAAAGTCTGGAGCCAAATGGTACCGTAAAGGAATGGAGCCAGGAACTTGGTCGGGCATTGAAGGGTGTTTACTTCACCAGTTTTGGCATTACCGAAGCTTCCGGCTTGCAATGGACCGCTGGAGGCAACCTGTTTGCCTGGTATGATGCGGCACTGGGTAAATTCCAGGTAATACCCACCAATAGCCCGGGAGAATACAGCATTCGTTTTGATGTTGTTCATCACCTGTACGAAGACAGGGAAAAAAACATCTGGGTGGCTACTAACAAAGGTCTTTATCGTTTTAACCCCACCAACCAGTCGCTGCAAATGCAACACAACTTACTCAAAGGCAAAGATTCTGCCTTTACCTCTGAAGTAACTGATGTGTTGGAAACAAAGAGTGGCGAAGTATTGGTAAGCACCTGGGGCACGGGCTTTTTTTCCTATGATAGAAATCTAAAGCCTACCTCTTCCGGAATATTTTCCAACAATAGTGGCATTAAAGAGGGAATGGTATGGAGCGTTACCCAGATGAATAACGGCGACCTTTGGTGGGGAGCGCAGGCAGGCTGGGTTGGTCACTATAATGCTGCTACAAAAGAAATAAAACGGACCCAACCCGCTATGATAGATCGCCGCACCGTACGCCAGGTACGAAAAGATCACCAGGAAAACCTGTGGATAGGCACCCAGGGCGGGCATATCATAAAGTTTAACCCAACCAGTAACCAGTGGAAGCTGATGAATAAAATACCGGCGGTCATCAGCAAAATAATAGTAAGCAGCAGTAACGAAGTGTGGATCACTACGGATCTTGATGGTGTGTACCGCTATAATGCAGCCGATGGAAAACTCGTAAAACATTATACCAGCAACCTGCCGCATGGCCAACGCATACTCATCAACGGATCTCCGGATATAGCGCAATATAACGACAGCACTATTGTGATCGTTTCCAATGGCCTTAATATTCTCAATACTAAAACCAACCGGTTTAAGTATTTGTTGCAGGGAGAAGACCTGTTTAACGTGGCGGTTGATAAAAAAGGATTAATATGGGCTACCAGCCCGCTGGGATTAGTGGGCCAGTCATTAAAAAACGAGGCCCTTCATTTTACATTTGATGAGCGGGATGGTATTGATAACCTTTCATTCAGCTCCGGTGCATCGGCTGTATTGAGCGATGGTAAACTTGTATTTGGAAATAACCATGGGTTCCTGGCATTTCATCCCGACAAAGCCATGCAAAGTTTTGTACCCTATCGTTTTGATAAGATAAAACTATCAGAATTTTATTTTAATGAAAAAAAGCTGTTGCCCGACTCTGTGCTGAGGTTAAAAGCATTGAAGCTGGGGCCCGGCACCGTGTCCATAAAAGCAAGGTTCACCACTAATACTTTTCAAAATCAATACGCCATTTTTTACTTCATCGAAGGCCTGGACACAGCATGGAAACCCGCATCTACCAGCGGGGAAATCGTACTGAATTATTTACCGCCCGGTAAGTATGAACTGAAGGCAGCCATTCTCGACGACAAAAATCAACCGCAGGAAATCACCACAATTCCAATTGAGATAGCCTCCCCTTTTTACAAAACAGCATGGTTTATTCTGATGCTGTTGGCCCTGCTGCTGGCTGCGCTCTACTGGTTCGACCGCCTGCGTATGAAACGCACCGATGAGTTATTGAAAGTACGAAGGGGTATTGCTACTAACCTGCACGTCGACATCAGCAATACGCTGGAAAAAATAAATATCCTCAGCGAAATGGCTGTGCTGAAAAATGAAGACGACCCGGCAAAATCGAGAGAATTTCTAGCACAAATAAAACAGGTGAGCAGTAATATGATCTCTGCCATGCAGGATATGCTCTGGTCCATTTCCCCGGAAAACGACAAAACCGACAAACTGCTGAACAGGTTGGTAAGGTACGTTCAGGTACTCAACAACCGCCATAATATGCAGATAGAAATTGCGACCGATGATCGTATAAAAAAGTCGAAATTCGATATGCAACTTCGATATGAAATATTACTATTGTTTAAACATAGCATAAAATCATTGATCAGTGCCGGCGCAGAAGACATCCGGATTTACCTGGGCACTGAAAAAAATCAATTGCTGTACCATGTGCAGTTCTCCCATAAAAATGCAGACAGGAGGCTACTGAACAATTTTTTTAACAGCAAAGAACTGGCTGACAAAGTACAGGCCATTAACGGAACAATTGAATCGAATGTAAGCGCTAAAACAGCTGAGATCGTTTGTAAAATACTGGTATAATTAAATAACATGTTGAAGCTGCCGGAATATAATGGGAAAGAAAAAATGGTGCTGCCTTTACTGGCATTGCCCCTTGCAGTGATATTAAATGCTATCTATTTTTCCAAGACTTATATCAGCAGCCCTGCATTTTTTTTCAGTACCACCCTTATCACTTTCCTGGAACTTTGTATAGACTTTTACCTGTGTGGCATGTTAGCAGTCCTTATCCGGCGTAGGTTTCCAGGCGAACATGAGATAGTTACCAAGCTGGGATTTATGATCAGCACTTTTATCCTGGTGAGTGTATTGTTGAAGTACTTCCTGGCAAAACTGTACGAAGTGCTCCCTTTTATTAGGTTTGAAGTAAACGACAATAGGCTTGCGTGGGTGTGTCTTTCCATTTCAATTGTCAATATTTCTCTCACCTTTTTTATGGAAGGTATCGCCCGTTTCCAACGCTGGAAAGCAGAGCAGGAGGAAAGCGAAAAACTCGCCGCAGCTTACAAGCAAAGCCAGTTAAACGCTTTAAGAAGCCAGGTAAACCCCCACTTTTTGTTCAATAGCCTCAACTCCCTGAGTAGCCTGATAGAAGAAGACGAAGAAAAAGCAGAAACCTTTCTCAACGAAATGAGCAAAGTGTACAACTATATGTTGAGAAGCGATAAGGGACAATTGGTACCGCTGCATGCTGAGCTCAAATTCATGGAATCTTACAACTATTTATTAAAAGAACGTTTTGGAGAAGCGCTGCAATTTAAAAACGATATCAACCAGCAGGACCAAGCTATGCTGATTGCTCCGCTCATGCTGCAGGTGGTTACAGAAAATGCATTTAGCCAGAATATTATCAGTAAAAGCTCGCCGCTGGTCATCCGGTTGCAGTCAACCGGTGAAGACCAGCTTTGCATCAGCCATAACCTGCAGCCAAAAGTAATTGCGAAAGAAATGGATACCGACCTGGGCCTTGATACCATGATTGAAAAATACCAGTTGATGGGAGAATCTATTACCGTGAAAGATGAAACAGATGGAAAAAGGTACATCTGCGTTCCACTTATTAACCAGCAAAAAGAGGAAGCATCATGAAAATTTTTCCCTGGTCAAAATTAAAAATCTATAGCTTCCTGGTGCCGATGCCTTTTATAGTGGCCATGCTCCACCTTATCATGTATGAGCACCGCATCTGGCACGAACCCCTAATCTGGCTTGTTTCCACGCCAATCATTTATGTACTGGGCTATTTTTCAATGAGCGGTCATATTAAATATGATGAATGGGTGGAACGCAGGTTTCCCAGCCTCCGGCAAACAAGGCAAAGGGTGATCCGTAAGGCTCTTGTAACCCTGTTTATAATGACGCCGAGCGTGTACTTTATTTTTCTTGTGTACCATGTATTTGATATTATGGATTACGAGTTCCAGCTGAAACACCTGTGGCAAGGTGCACTGGTGGGCTTAGGGGTGAACGTAATTTTTGAAACCCTGCATGAGGCAGATTATATTTTTAAAAAATACAAGGAGAGCAGGTCGGAAAATGAAACCCTGCAGCAGTTGTCGGTTCACCAGGAGTTCGACGCTCTTAAAAGCCAGGTAAATCCCCATTTTCTGTTTAATTGTTTCAATACCCTCTCCTCACTTATCAGCATTGATAAACAAAAAGCGGTGCAGTTCCTGGATGAGCTCAGCAAAGTATATCGCTACCTGCTCCGCAATAACGAGGAAAGCCTGAGCACCCTCCAGAATGAACTTATTTTTATTGATTCGTATTTCAGCTTGCTGCAAACAAGGCATGGAGATTCAATACGCCTCAGCAAAAAAATTGATAAACAATATTTTTCTTACCTCATTCCGTCACTTACGCTTCAGCTTGTAGTGGAAAATGCGGTAAAGCACAACTCTATTTCAAAAAACAATCCGTTAACGATAGATATATTTACTGCCGGCGAAAACAAGCTGGTGGTAAATAATAATTTGCAGCGCAGGGCAACAGCAGCACCTACCAATGGTGTAGGTTTGGAAAATATAAAAACCAAGTATAAATTATTAGGCCAGGATGGATTCCAGGTGATGGAAGGGGGTAAAAACTTTACCGTAGTGCTACCGTTGATATGGAAATAACGCCACCCAATCCAACTATACGCCAGTTGGCAACCCTATTATCACAGTTGATGCATCCATATCCCTATCGAAATAAAAAGGCAGCTTAATTTAGAAAATGTAAAACCGCTATATTATGAAAGTATTGATTGTTGAAGACGAAGAACTCGCCGTAAAAAAACTTGAAAAAACCATTGCAATGGTTGATGCCGCTGTGCAGGTGGCCGGCCATGCAGACAGTATAGAAAGTGCTGTTGAGTGGTTGCAATCCAACCCGGCTCCCGATCTTATTTTTATGGATATTGAATTGAGTGATGGGCAGAGTTTTGAGATTTTTAATTTAATAGATGTAAAAAGTCCGGTAATATTCACAACATCTTACGATGAATATGCTCTGAAAGCCTTTAAGGTTAACAGCGTGGATTATTTGTTGAAGCCTATTCAAAAAGATGAATTGAAAAATGCGATCGATAAATTCAAACAAAACTATAGCAAGGAAGAAGTAGGCTCGCACCTGGAAACCCTGGTAAAAGAACTTCGCCAAAAATTACAACCAAAAGAATACCGCAAACGTTTCCTGGTGAAAAACGGTACCAAGCTGGTGAGTGTAGATGTGGAAGATATTGCTTATTTCTACAGCGACGGCAGGCTCAACTTTTTTAAAACCACCGACAACAAAAAATTTATTGTTGACTACACCATGGAAGACCTTGAAGACATGCTGGACCCCGGGAGGTATTTTCGGATCAGCCGGCCATTCTTTGTGTCGATCAACAGCATAGAAAAAATTGATGATTATTTTGGGAACAGGCTCATCCTGCAATTAAAACCTGCGGTAGATAAAGAAGCCCTGGTAAGCCGGGAAAAAGTAACAGATTTTAAAGTTTGGATGGGAAAATAGGTAGAAAGAAAATGCTGATGGTGAACTCAACTGTCAACCGTCAACCCTCAACTTATTACACCTGCAACCGGTCCATCACGGCATGTTTATACAGCCTTCCAATGGGTATATCCTTTTCCGACAATTTCACAGAAATGCCATTGTATCCTGATATTTTATCGATCGATACCAGGTAGGAGCGATGTACCCTCATGAACTTGTAAGCTGATAGAAGATTTTCCATGGAGCTGATGGATTGTTTTACTAAAAAACTTTTCTGGCCACTGATATATAACATCACGTAGTCTTTCCAGCTTTCCAGATAGTCGATGTCATTCACAAATATTTTTTTCATCTCTCTATCCACCTTCAGGTAAATAAACGGGGGGGAAACATCTTTTTCTGAATCGTTCCCGGTGTTTTGTTCATTGCTCCCCATTAGCCGGTTGAGCTTAGTGATGGCTTTAAAAAATCTTTCGAATGAAACTGGCTTTACCAGGTAGTCAACCGCATCGAGTTCAAACCCTTCTATTGCATATTCCCTGTAGGCAGTCACAAATATTACCTTGGGTGGGTGTGCCAGGTTTTTTAAAAATTCTGTGCCGATAATGCGTGGCATTTTTATATCGAGGAAAATAACATCTACCTGTTTACGCTGTAACACTTCCAAAGCTTCTATCGCATTTTTGCATTGCCCTGCAATCTCCAGGCCTGGGATGGCGGAGATGTACCCGGCCAGCACCTTAAGGGCCGGTGGTTCATCGTCTATAAGCAGGCACTGTAGTTTCATATGAATAGTTGTTCTTAGAAAAATCAGGGTTTATGAGGTAGGAAGGCACTTCATCGGCAAATTTTAACTGCATTGATACCACGAAAAAATTGCCCTCATCACTCATCTTTAAGTCATACCTGCCGGGATACAACAGTTCTAATCTCTTTTTTATATTGTTGATACCAATACCATTTGCATTATAGGGTGCATATTCGTTTTTGCTGTTTACAATTTTTAAATGCAAAGCATCCTGCCTGGCGCTGATGTCAACACTGATCCATGATTTCTCCACCTGTTCCGACGTGCCGTGCTTAAATGCATTTTCTAAAAAAGGCAACATCATCAATGGAGCGATAAACCTGTCTTTTATATCACCCTCTACATTCCACGAAATATCAATCACCTCTCCATAACGTTCTTTTTCCAGGTCGATATAATTTTTCATGATCTCTACCTCTTTCTCCAGCCTCACTTCTTCGCTGCTGCAATCGTATAACATATAGCTCAGCAGGGATGAGAGTTTAAGGATCATCTCGGGTGTTTTAGGTGACCTGTCAAGAGAAAAAGAATAAATATTATTGAGGGTATTAAACAAAAAATGCGGATGCACCTGTGCTTTCAGCAATTGAAGTTCTGCAGTTATTTTCTCCTGTTGTGCGTTTAACCATTCTTTTTGTTTGATAGACCACAGTTTAAAAAACTGGATGATCATGGGCCCTGCGGCAGACGTAGTTAAACATAAATAACAAAATGTGAGCGGTCCCCGTGGAAGTATATTGGTCAATCCCATAGCTTCCTGTGCAGGAATCAAAATAAAACTACGGTATTGGGTGTCAATTACTACACCTGCAGCACCCCATGCCAATACAAATAAAAAAAACTGTACCGTGTTACCCTTAAGCAGCAGGCGGGGAATAGCATAATATACCAGGGGATATGTAAATAAAATAAAAGCCGGCACCCACATCAGCATATTTACCACCTGGCGTCCATAACTCAGTTCCACACCTAGTACACGCCAAAGGGCTGCCCACAAAAAAACATGGAAGGTCCAGTACATCACATGCCGCCATACCCGGAAACCTGGTGAAAAGATAAACTCGTTATTTAGAAAGCGGTTCATAAATATTGCGTGTTACAAGTTACACAATAAAACAATTTTGCCAGAACCAATCTATATAAAGTAGCCCAAATGCACATAAAAGCGACAGACAGCAGCATCCACTGATAAAGGCCATTTGTTGCTCTGCCGGGTTTTATTTCTGATACTGAATCCGTTGGACGATTTCTCAAAAAAAATTGAACTGACCATTCTATTTTGAATCAACTTTTTAAATCAGCCAGGGCGGCAAACATTAACTATGATGTTTATGAAAAAAATCTCTACAACATTATTGATAGTACTGGGTTCAGGGGTTGCATTTGCGCAAAATGTGGGAATAGGAACTGAAGAACCAGCTGCAAAATTGCACATCAGAGGTAATGCTGACACTAGTCAGCTTGTAATAGATGCGAACGTAAGCCAGGGTAATACCAGGCCTTTGATAAAATTTAGGAATAGCAACGGCGGCGACTTAATGTGGATTCATTCAGACAAAATCTACAATACGTTTATTGGTTTACACACAGGGCGAGTAAATAATACAGCGGGCCTTGGAAATAATACGTTTATCGGCGGGGGTGTGGGCTATAACAATACTTCCGGTAATAATAATACAGCAAGCGGCGCATTTTCGCTCTATGCTAATTCTACGGGATCCAGAAATACAGTCATGGGTTCTTTTAGCATGAAGTCCAGTACAGGAGGTTCGGGTAATGTTGCAATAGGAGATAGTGCTTTGTATAGCAATCTATCATCGTCGGATAATACAGTAGTGGGCTCAAGGGCGGGAAGAAACCTCAACAGCGGTGGAAACTCATTGTTTGGAAGTGAGGCAGGGTACTCCATTACAAATGGAAGCGGACACAGTTTTTTTGGAGAAAGAGCAGGGCATAGTACAACTTCAAACACCTATAACTCATTTTTTGGTTCCTGGGCAGGGGCTTCACTAAGTAATGGTGGTGCTAACGCATTTTTTGGTAGTAGTGCAGGCTTAAGTCAAACATCAGGTTCTTACAATAGTTATTTCGGGCATGCCGCGGGATATAATAAGTTGACAGGAGTTAATTCATCATTTTTCGGAGCTTTTGCAGGACAAAATGATGCCAGCGGAGGGCCAAATATTTTTATTGGACATTCTGCAGGGCTTTCAAACAGTGGTATAAACAATATCGCTCTGGGGAATTCCGCAGCATATAATAATACTGGACATTTGAACTTGTTTATCGGTGGCAACAGTGGGTATAACAATACTGGAACAACTAACGCGGCGATAGGTTTCAGCACACTTTATGAAAATACTTCGGGAAGTAGTAATACAGTTGTGGGGTATGATGCAATGCGGAACAACCTTTCCGGTCATTTTAATACTGCATTCGGGAGAGAAGCACTTTATCAAAACACAACAGGAGAAGAAAACGTGGCGATAGGTTACAACTCTTTAAACAATAATACAACGGGTAAATATAACGTTGCTATTGGGAGCAACGCTTTTTTTAACAATAAGGCGGGTAATAATGGGGTTGCAATTGGTAGAAACGCCATGCAATTTGCCAACAATACTTCAACTTCATTTACAAATTCTAATGTGGCAATAGGTTATGAAGCGTTGATGGGTTCAGCAACTCCGGCTAACAATACCGGAAGTGGACTCACAGCTATAGGATATAAATCGCTGAGATCAAATACAACAGGGTCTCACAACACAGCATACGGAACATATTCCCTTTTTTCCAATACTACCGGAGCGGGTAATACCGCTCTTGGATATCAATCTCTTGAATATAACTTAAATGGAAGCGGCAATACGGCAGTTGGTATCAGATCGCTTGCCTATAATACAAGTGGAAGTTCAAATACAGCAGTTGGTGATCAGTCGCTTTTTAATAATACAATTGGAATTACTAATACAGCCATCGGTTTGCAGGCTTTATACAGTAATTCTAGTGGATCCGAAAACACTGCTGTGGGCAGGAGTAGTCTCTATCATAATACATCAGGCACACAAAATACTGCACATGGTAATGAGGCCCTCCGTTTTAACAACACAGGAAGCTATAATGTTGCCTTGGGGTATAAGGCACTTTACAGTAATGCTGGGGGATCCGAAAACACTGCCATGGGCTGGAGTAGTCTCTATGCTAATACATCAGGCACACAAAACACTGCACATGGTAATGAGGCCCTCCGTTTTAACAGCACAGGAAGCTATAATGTTGCCCTGGGGTATAAGGCACTGTACAATACTACCACCGCACAATTTAATACTGCCGTTGGTATTTATGCAGGCAGCGCTTACAACAATGGTTTCAACAATGTGTTTGTGGGGGCCAATACAGATGTATCTGCTGCAGGCATGTTTAATGTAATTGCAATTGGGCAAGGCACGGTAGTGGGCGCTTCCAGCGCAGCACGATTTGGCAATGGCGCTACAGCCTCCTACGGAGGTTGGGCCAACTGGACCAACGTATCAGACGGCAGGTACAAAAAAAATATACAGGAAAATGTTCCCGGGCTTTCTTTCATCATGAAACTCCGGCCCGTAACCTACAACCTGATGGCCACACAACTCAGCAAAGACTTGGGTGAAAAATTTGGCGATACCCAGCGGCAGATGCAGCAGGCCCTCGCCGAAAAAGAAAAAACGATTCAAACCGGTTTTGTTGCACAGGAAGTAGAAGCAGCAGCCCAGGCCCTGGGTTACGATTTCAGCGGGGTAGATAAACCAAAAAATGATAAAGATCAGTATGGCCTCAGGTATGCCGAGTTTGTGGTGCCCCTGGTAAAAGCCGTGCAGGAACTCAACTCGAGACTACTCAGATTAGAAGAAGAGAACAACCAGCTGAAAAAACAACTGGAGATGTTAACGCAAAAATAATAATCCTATGTCGGCCTATTTATTCACTTTTTTAAAAACATTTTATGAAACAAACAACTGTAAGTAGGACCCTGCTTGGACTAATAGCATTGATCCTCTTTTTTTCCTGCAGCAAAGAAATTGGGCGGGAAGAACTTGACAAACAAGCCGCAAAAGGCACAAGGGGCCACCTGCAGCAAACCAAAACATTTTCATCGGATGTGGTAAAGCAATGGCTGGCTGTTCAAACCAATATGCTCAACCGCCCCTCGGGTAATCCTTTTGGATTCAATCCTTCCCGCTACATGGCCTATAGCGGTATCGCCTTGTATGAAGCAGTGGTTCCGGGCATGCCCGCCTACCAGAGCCTGCACGGACAGCTTACGGATATGCCACAAATGCCGGAAACAGAACCCGGCTATGCCTATCACTGGCCCACCAGTGCACATGCGGCCCTATCCTCAATGACCCGTAAATTTTTTAGCACTACGGCTGCCTACAATGCGCAGGCGGTTGACCAGTTGCAGACCCAGTTGAGCAATCAATACAGGGCGGATATTGGCGATGAAGTTTTCAATCGGTCCTGGGCATTTGGAGCAGAGATAGCCGATAGCATTTTTGCCTGGGCGCAAAAAGACAACCAGGGCTGGCCAACAACTGCCTATACCCTGCCCAGCTACTATCCAGGCATGTGGCAACCTTTGCCCGGCGCTGCTCCCACCGTTCCTTATTGGGGATATAACCGTCTACTCGTGCCTGGCAGTCTTGATAATGTAGCATCTCCCCAGTTACCATACAATCCTACACCCGGTTCTCCTTATTATAACCAGATGTTGGAAGTGTATACCGTTTCTCAAAATCTCACGCACGAACAGAAAAAGATTGCCCGCTACTTCAACGATGTTAACCCCGGCATGCCAGCAGGTGCGCATTATGTTTCCACCATCAAGCAAGTATTGGAACAGTTTAACCCGGCGCTTGATAAAGCAGCGCTTACTTATGTAAAAGTGGGCATCACTATGCTGGATGCAAGCACAGGTTCTTTTAAATATAAATACCAGTACCTCACCGAAAGGCCGATCCAGTTTATCCGCAGCCATATACCTGCAGCTGGTGCCAGCTGGGCTTCTTATCTCCCTACCCCAGCCTTTCCTGATTTCCCGTCTAACCACGCAGTGTTTAGCAGCAGTATAGTTTACGTGCTCAATGACCTGTATGGCAGCAACCTTCCTTTCAGCGACGCAACGTATAATGGTGTAATGGTTGATCTTGGTGATGGGCCCGAAAACCTGGGCACAAGGCACTACGCCAATTTTAATGCTATGGAAGAAGAAATTTCGATTTCAAGGCTCTATGGGGGTATTCATTACCGTTATTCCTGTGATGAAGGAAGACAGCAAGGCAGAAAAACGGCGCAGAATATTTTAACTACGCTGCAATTCCTGAAATAAAAACCCTGATCGTTACTATACACACAATTAATGGGTGCGCAAAAACAGCCGGCGAAAACTGGCTGTTTTTTTATCGGCTTATTTAAACATTCCCTTTGATGGCATAACTTTAAGGCTAACAAGTATTGCAGTGACGGAGCCGTTTAACATATTTCCGCTTACCCCGCAACTGGTACAACATTACCTGGAGGGCAGTTTTAGAGATCACCGGCACGACTATGAGGAAGTCCTCGTGTTGCAAACGGGGCAACCGCAGCACGTAATTGACTTTACAAAAGAAATATTACATACGCCACTCGTAGTGTATGTAGCCAAAGGAAAGATCCACAAATTTATCCCCGACGCAGATACCACGGGCTGGGTAATTCAGTACCAGGGCGAATTGTTGCCGGACAACCGTTTTAATTTTTACTGTAATTTTTTAGACAGCATTCATTACAGGTTCAAAGAAAATGAATGCCTTGAGCAATTGACCACGCTTTGCGGGCTCATGTACCAGGCATACCAGCATGAACAAAAAGATATGAACTTTATCATTCACCTGCTGGCTGCTTTTCTCTCGAGGCTGGAATCTGAAAATAAAAAAAACCTGCTTGCAGATAATGGTAATGGAAACAACCAGCTTGTTACTTTCAATAATTTCCTGAAGATTGTAGAGGAAAATTATAAACGCCCGGTAGGTGTGGATTTTTATGCAGAAAAATTATTCATGTCAGCCCGCAACCTGAATAATATTACCAGGAGCATTTTTAATAAAAGTGTATCAGAGATTGTAGAAAACCGCAAACTCATAGAAGCGAAAAAGTTGCTGACCCACTCC
>CBFGLL010000003.1:0-29913 GCA_965649585.1 uncultured Chitinophagaceae bacterium
TTGCTTTGCCAAAAACTTCTCTATCACTTCCATCTCTTCTTTTTCTTTGCTGGCGAGGTCTTCCCTGCCCTGTTGGGTAAAAATATCAAAGGAGTCTTTACGCTGTTTCATCATTTTCTGCAAAAACTTTAGTTCGGTGGCTTCATCCAGCTGTCCATTGGCGCCGGGTTCTGTTTTCGCTTTAATGATCTCTGCTTTTATGGCACGTAAACCTCTTAAGGCCGCTTCGTTTTTTGCCTTCATGGCGTCTTTCATTTCGGCCATGATGTTTTGTTCTAGTGACATAGTTTGTTTTTTTGAGTGTGCGTATTGGTGATTATTTCTGATCGTCTAACTGGATGGCCCTGAATTTTTCAAAAAATTGTTTAGCAAATATTTTCATTTCATCGCCCAGCGATTCCTGTTTGGTAGCTCTTTTAAATGAATCGGCCATGCCCATCATCATCTGGTAATAAAAGTCGGCCATTTCATCCACCATCATATCTTTTGTCCAAAGGTCGATGCGAAGCGCAGTTTTATCCATGCCGTCCCAAAATGCAAGGCACATTGCTTTAGCTTTTTGTGTCATATCTGCATTACTGTCGGTAGCCGACCAATTAATTTGTTCCGGAATTTTATTAGGATCCAGCATTACATCGATGCTGATGGTTGATTTTTGCATACATAAAAATTGAGCCGCAAAGTTAACAATCAATGGGCTTTATATGAAGCATGCCATAAAATTGTTTGCCACAGTTGTTCTACACTTTCTTCCCAATTGTACCGCTTTGCCTGCTCAAGGCCTTTTGTTATCAACTTATTCCTGCTGGCCTCGTCTTTATATAAATCCATCATGTGTTCGGCAATTGCAGCAGCTGTAGGGCTGCCGTATAATGCTGCATCCTCAAAAACAGACCGGGTTTCTGCCGCATCTGTTATGATCAGCGGCACTCCGGCCTTTAAAATTTCCAGGCCCCGCAGGTTTGCTTTTGTTAGTTTACCCGGCAAATAAATAGCGCCATATGCCGCGGCCAGTATTTTATAATGTTCAGCATCCTGTGCGGTCGTCTTCGCTATCACATCCTGCCGGTATTTATAGAGATGAAAATCATTTACATGCTGCGAAAAATCGAGGTTGTGCAAACAAACTACCAGTTTCATGGAAGACTTCTGCCGTTTTTTAAAAATAGAATAGGCTTTTAAAATGATGGTTAAATGTGCGGCGCTGCTTTCATCCACCTCGCAAATAAAATACTCTGTACCTCCGGAGAGGTTTTCAATCACCTGCTGTTTTTCTTCCTGTGTTGCCGGTATTAGATCTTTTTCCAGCCCCGGTGGCAATACCATCACTTTAGAAGTGCCGGAGGGATGCAGGGCATCCAATGCTGTTTTTATAAAGGGTTGCGCTGCTAAAATTTGCGCAGCTTTTTGAAAAGAGCTGGAAAAGTTTCTCCGCCAATGTTTGTGAAACAAAGTTTTTGCGGCAGGCTTCGGTTGCAGAAAGCCAATATCATCTACCCAAATAAGTTGGGGTACAGCAACCTGGTCGTTGATGGCACCAGAATCGGAAAGAAAAACGTCGGTCGCATACTTTTTTAATTGTTTTGCCAGTTTAAAACGGTACCAATACTGCAGCATCAACCCGTTTTTAATGGCTGGGCTCACAAGGATAGTTTTAATATTTGCTGAAGGCGCCATCGTTTTCAACCGCTCTCCATCTACGAAAAAAATAAATTGCTGATCTTGTTCCTGAAGGGCGAGCTTAAATAGCAAATCAAAAAAACACGATTGAGCGGAAGGAGGAGCTAAAAAATGTGCGGCTATAACCATGCTGCAAAATTAGGCTGCTGGTGCTACCTGAGCAGTTTCATTTTTACTGTTTCTATACGGGTATCACTTACATTTAATATATCAAACTGATAACTGCCTGCAATAATGCGGTCTTTTTGCTGAGGAATAGAGCCTTCGTTGTGCTCAACAATATAGCCCGACAAGGTTTCGGCACTTTCGTTATCGGCAAAAACCAGGGCATATTTTTCCGTTATAAAATCCAGTTCCAACCTTCCACTGAAAATATATTCGTTCGTGGAAATCTGTTTATTGATGAGTTCATCTTCTTCATCATATTCGTCGTGGATATCACCAAATATTTCTTCCAGAAGGTCTTCCATGGTTACGATGCCTGCCGTACCACCAAATTCATCAATTACCCATGCAATTGTTTTACCCTCTTTACTGAATTTATCGAGCAGGCCGGATACATTCATACTTTCAGGCGCTACCAGGATGGGTAACAGTATCTGCTGGATAGAAGTTGGGTTTTTAAACAGGTCCAGTTGGTGTACGTAGCCTTTAATATTGTCTATGCCTTCATCGTAAATCACCATTTTGCTTAGCCTCGTTTCAATAAATTTTGCTTTTAGTTCCGCAATGCTTGAATTAGCAGGCATAGCAACTATTTCTTTGCGGGGCACCAGGCATTCTCTCAGTTTTTTCTCGCTTATTGAGAGTGCATTTTCAAATAACTCTTTGTTCATTTCCGATTCATCCTCATTAGCGCCTTTATTCTGCTGCAGAAAATGCTCCAGGTCAATTTTTGTAAACACTTCTTTTTTCTCCGTGATCTTTACATTAAAAATATAACGGAGCATCCAATCGGAAGCATTGATCATCATGGTAGAAAAGCCTGCAAACATCCAATAAAAAAAACGGGCAAAATAACTGATAACGCCGTTGTTGACCATGCTGTTACTATTGGCTTTAAAATAAGCCCTCACTGTAACAATTAAGATAAGGATGATGGTAGATGCTACCACCGTTTCAAACAAAATGCGGAAGTAGCTGGTGTAGTTCTCGAAACTTTCTTCGCTTAAGCCCAACCCGTTTTTAGCTGCTATCCACAAGGGTAAGATCATTTCACCGATCATTAAACCGTATACCACCAACACGATGTTGATGGCCACCAGTATAGTTCCAATGAATTTTGTAGGATGTTCAGAAAAATTACCCCAGGTGCGTCCACTATAAGTCCCTTGTTTCCGGCTGAGCTCGATAGACAGTTTATTGGCAGAACCAAAAGCTACTTCTATCCCCGCAAAAAAACATATAAGAACAATAGAACCAAAAAAGATAATGAGAAGCGCTGATATCTCCATAATTTAAAAATAGCTAAAAAAGTTTATTCGCTGCCCGCTGGTATTTCCTCCAGTGGCTGCTGCAAAAACCTGTGAACCAGTTCCTCCGCTTTTTCACAAGCGTTTTCCAGGTGGTCGTTTACAATTACTTCGTCAAAATGTATTTTAAAAGAGATCTCGTACGATGCCTTATTCACTCTTGCTGCAAGCGAATCATCATTTTCCGTACCCCTCCCCTGCAATCTTTTTTTGAGTTCATCTACAGACGGCGGCTCAATAAAAATACTAAGGGTATTGATGGGATATTGATTTTGCACATGAATGGCCCCTTTTACATCAATATCCAGCACGGGTACCTGCCCGTTGTTCCAGATGCGTTCGAGCTCGCTTTTTAAAGTACCGTAATATTTACCCTCGTACACCATTTCCCATTCTGCAAATTCCTTATTTTTTATTTTTTGCTGGAAGTCTGCCTCGCTCATAAAATAGTAGTCAACGCCATTCCTTTCATTGGCCCTTGCCTGCCTGGTTGCTGCAGAAATAGAAAAAGCCAATTGGGGAAACCGGCTCATCAGGTATCTGGTAATGGAGGTTTTGCCCGCCCCGGATGGAGCAGTAATGATAAGAATCTTGTGATAAGTAGTACCCATGAGCAAAGAAAAGAAACAATTGGGGAATATCCATTTATAAAACAGGCGCTGTTACAATCAGCCGCAGCAGCAGTACCAATTTATTGAATACACTGATACACAAAATTTTATTCTAAACAAAACGGTATAATACTTGCACCTTAGGAGCAAATGCATTACATTGTTTATCCATATTTTTCAATCTATTCATCTTTAAAAACATCTGATCATGGCATTTAACCTAGTAGATGCGGCCAAAGGCCTGTTTACCAATGAGCTCATTGGTAAAGCAAGTACTTTCCTTGGGGAAAGTGAGTCTGGTATTTCAAAAGCCCTTAGTGGTATTGTTCCCTCTATTTTGGGTGGCGTTGCAGACAAGGCAACCAGTTCTACCGAAGGAGCCAGCACTGTAACTAACCTGGCTGTAGAGTCAGACAATTCAGATTTTCTTGGAAATCTCCACTCTATTTTCGATAGTGACGGTGGCAGTCTTTTCAGCAGGGGTGCAGGTTTGTTAAGTGGGCTGTTTGGCGATGCTAAATCAAATTTATTAAGCAACATCATTTCCCAGTTTTCGGGAGTTAAAAGTTCCAGTGCCAACTCTTTGCTGGGACTGGCGGCACCAGCGATTTTAGCTATGCTGGGGAGGCATGCAAAAACAAATAACCTGGATGCTGGGGGGATAGCTTCCCTGCTCAGCAGCCAGAAATCGAATATTATGAATGCATTGCCCGCGGGTCTCAACCTGGGATCTGTGTTTGGCGGATGGGGCACACCCACAGCAGCTGCACATGTTACAGATGTGCATACACCCACCACCCATTATACCCATGATTTGAACGATGATAGAAAAGGAGGTATGAATATTTTATTACCGGTAATATTACTGGCCCTGCTGGGTGCGGCAGTATGGTACTTCACAAAAGATGGTTGCGGAGGTAATAAGGAAGTAACTACCAGCACAACACACGGAGATACTAATACAATACACACAGCAGAAACCACGGCTATCTCTACCACCAGCATGGTGGCTGGAAGATATGATTCGGTTTCGGGCGACTTCGTGTACGACCAGGGAACCAATACCGACCTGGATCTTCCGAATAACGGGGGCAAATTAACCGTGGGCCGCAATAGCACTGAATACAGGCTGGTTCAATTTTTAAATGATAACAACGCTGTGTTGGATACCGTAAAAGGAAACTGGTTTGAATTTACCAATGTAAGATTCAATACCGGTGGATCCACTATTACCGATGAGTCATTAACGCAGCTGAAAAACCTGGTAACAATTGCAAAAGCATATCCTAATGCCAAGTTTAAAATTGGCGGATATACCGACAATACCGGCAACGCCCAATCAAACGTAGCGCTTTCTCAACGCCGGGCCGATGCAGTTGCCGCTAAATTGAAAGAACTGGGCATTGCCGCTGCCGCTATCACTGGTGCAGAAGGTTATGGACAGGAGTGGCCAATTGCCAGCAACGAAACCCCGGAAGGAAGGGCACAAAACAGGAGGGTTGCCGTAAATGTAAAAGCTAAATAAAATATTATAAACCAGCTTTAATAAAAAACCTCCGGGCCGGGCCCTGAGGTTTTTTATTGGTGGAGTTTCTATGAAATTAATGCAGGGTTTTGCGCACAATATCTGCCCCTAATGCCTGGAGCCTGGTATCTATATGCTGGTATCCCCTGTCGATTTGTTCGATATTCTGTATTACACTTTTCCCATTGGCACTCAATGCAGCAATCAGCAAAGCTACACCGGCCCTTATATCGGGACTGCTCATGGTAATTCCTCTTAGCTGCGTTTCTCTTTCAAGGCCTACCACCACGGCACGGTGGGGATCGCATAAAATGATCTGTGCGCCCATCTCAATCAGTTTGTCAACAAAAAACAAACGACTCTCAAACATTTTTTGATGAATGAGTACACTACCTTTTGCCTGTATCGCTGTTACCAATACAATACTCAGCAGGTCGGGTGTAAAACCCGGCCAGGGATGATCGGAGATCGTCATGACACCCCCATCCATGAATTTTTGAATTTCATAATAGTCCTGTGCCGGCACATGAATATCATCGCCTTTAATATCCAACCGTATGCCGAGCTGCCTGAATTTTTCGGGTATAATTCCTAAATCCGCCACGCCTGCATTTTTTATAAGGATATCGCTTTGCGTCATTGCAGCCATGCCAATAAAACTTCCCACTTCAATCATATCGCTCAGCATGGTATGTATCGTTCCACCCAGATGATCTACTCCATGGATCGTTAGCAGGTTGCTGCCAATACCCTCAATGCGGGCACCCATGCGGTTTAGCATTTTACACAACTGCTGCAGGTATGGTTCGCAGGCTGCATTATAAATGCTTGTGGTACCTGTTGCCATCGTAGCTGCCATTAAAATATTGGCGGTGCCGGTAACACTAGGCTCATCGAGCAACATAGACGTGCCTTTTAACTCCTTTGTACTTAAGGTGAAAAAATTTTCTTCTTCGTTATAACTGTATTTAGCTCCTAACCTTTCGAAACCGACGATATGGGTATCTAACCTGCGGCGGCCAATTTTATCACCTCCGGGTTTCGGAATAAATGCCTTTTTAAAACGAGCCAGCAACGGACCCGCCAGCATTACAGAACCCCTGAGCCGGGAACTTTTTTTATGGAAGTCATCGCTTTGCAGGTAATCAATATTTACGTCATCTGCTTTAAAGCTGCATGTATTTCTATCAATGCGATTTACCTGTACATTCATTGCGCCGAGTAATTCAATCAGCAGGTTTACGTCAATAATGTCGGGAATATTATGAATGGTTACTTCTTCTGCGGTAAGTAACACAGCACTTATGATCTGCAGTGCTTCGTTTTTTGCACCCTGTGGTGTAATTTCTCCTTTTAGTTTTTTGCCCCCCTTAACTTCAAAAACATTCATGTGTATGGTTGATTTCGTTATGATAATGAAAGTACGGTATTATCGGTGCTGCTGCAATAACATTAAAAAAACCCCGAAAAAATTCCGGGGTCAAAGTATTGTGCAGGCTGTGGCCCAGTGTTGTTGATAATTTAAAACCTTTTTTTAAAGTTGCGGTTTTTGCCGCCGCCCCCCTGGTTGCGATTGCGATTGTTTCCGCCACCCTGGTTGCGGTTATCCCTACCACCAAAATTTTTACGATATTGATTGCGACCGCCAGTTCCGTAATCATCCCTGTCGCCCCGGTTGTCGGTGCGGTGTTTTACAAATGGGCGGTTATTGAATTCAAGTTCTCCTTTGGTGATATTACTCAATTCTGCCTGTATGGCATCATCATGCATCAATTCTTTGTGCCAGTTGCTGTAAGTGAGTTTCATGTAGTAGGCAATAGCATTTGCAAAGCCTTGTTTCTTCTCGGGGTTTTCTTCCCTGAGTGCTTTATCAATTACTACTTCTATATTTTTACCCAGGTGGTTGAACTTGGGGTATTTTTTTGGATAAGGCAACCTCTCGGGTTTTGCTTTTAAGGCCTCCCTTGTGGGGATTGGATAAGGGCTGTCAACATCCAGTTTAAAATCGCTGATCAAAAAAAGATGATCCCAGAGTTTGTGTCGGAAGTCTTCCACGTTTTTCAAATGTGGATTTAAGAAACCCATCAACTCAATCACTGCGTAGGCGTTCTTTTGCCTTTCTTCCCTGTTTTCCATCTGGAGCAGTTGCTCTACCATTTTTTGAATATGGCGTCCATATTCCTTCATGGTTAAATGGTTGCGGGTGGTATTGTATTCCATCAATAAATTATTCGTTCAAAGCAAATGTAAGTGGTAATTGGCGAGCAGCCAAGATTTTAACAGGCTGCGGCAGCTCATTTTGACTGGTAATTCAACAGGTATTTCCTGCTGAACCAGTAGGCGATGATGCAACCCACGGCATCGGCTACAAAATCCAGGAGGTCGAAGTTGCGGCCTACTACCATATATTTTTGTATATATTCCGTTGCCAGCCCCCATAAGGATACAGAAACCGCTATCCCGGCAAAATATTGCAGCTTTATTTTCTCCGGCATCAGCGATTGTGCCAGGGGCCTGATAAAAAGAATGACCATGAGGCCAAAAATGCCGGCATGTACAATTTTATCTGCATAAATCTTGTCAAACCAGCTATTACCCGGTATATCCCTGCCCGGCATACTCATCAGCAGCAGCACAATAAAAAACCAGGCAATGCCTGGTAAGAATTTATAAAAAGGAATTCTATTCATGTTGTGTATTAAGCCACTACAGCTTCATAACCTGCTGCATCCAATAATGCATCTACATCAGCGGTGTTATCTACCGTCATTTTTACCATCCAACCTTCCCCATAAGGATCGCTGTTTACCAATTCCGGCGCTGCTTCCAACGCAGGATTCACCTCGTTGATGGTGCCTGATACCGGCAAATAAAGATCACTTACGGTTTTAACCGCTTCCACCGTTCCAAAAACTTCTCCTGCCGCCAGCGGCTTACCTGTGCTGCTGATATCAACATACACGATATCGCCCAGTTCTTTTTGTGCAAAATCTGTAATGCCAATGGTAGCTATATTTCCTTCCAGCGAAATCCATTCGTGGTCTTTTGTGTATTTTAGGTTTGATGGAAAACTCATTGCTTATTCTTTTAAATGTGGGCGCAAGATAATCATTTTTCAGGAGGAATTAAATGGGTATAGCGTCAGTCTAATTTAACCCCTCACATTTGATAACGAACCAGGTGGATTTACCATTATCATTGTCTGAAATTGCATAAATGGTTGAAATCTTCCCCGCAGATTGTACCCATTCTATTCCTTCAATTTTTTCGATGCTCTTTTTTTGATCTGTGCCTTTGAAGAGTATTACCTGCTCAATGCCACCGTGGATATTGGCTATCCCGATAAAGGAACCGGCCACCTCCCCATCATCTACCCAGTTATCCGTTTTTTCAACTGAAGCAGAAAAAATGAACTTGTCTTCTTTATAATAACAGGCCGCCGAAAATGCAGCGGAATACCCGTCTACCACCGGCAACACATATTTTCTACTATTCATTGGAGGCGTAAAAGAAAAATGGGTGGTTATCGCTTTGGCGAATTCGGCATTACTCATGCAGATCATTTCATTGGTGCCCCGGTTTAATAAGTAAATACTATCCTGCGTAGTAAAACATCCTTCTATATTCAGTTGCCCGGTTGATATGCCCATTTGATTTTTTAAACCGTTATAAAAACCGCTGGCGTTTATCAATTTAAACCTTTCTGCACTGCCTGCCGATACCATCAGGATTTTTTCCCTAGTGTTTTCAACGGAGCCGGAACCAAAAGCAATTATCCATTGTTGGCCTTCGTATTCAAACTGCGCTGCATTTTCAAAGTCTTCTTTTACATCTTTTGTTTGAATGTGGGCACCCGCCGAATCGAAGCTATGAAAGCTGTATACCAGCCTGGAAGTATCTAGTGTAAAAAAACCATTCATATTATCGCTCATCACAAATGCGCCGTTGGCGGTAAAGCATAACCCGGAGCCTGACGATAAAGAATCTAACCTTATTGACTTTTGCAAATCGAGCCGAAGAACACTACTTTTTTGTTCGGCACTGTTGCACCCCACCAGTACTATCAACAAAAAGCTGTATAAAAACCGCATAATAACTGATTAAGAAAGCCCGTTAATTTAGAGCTGATAATTTAATAGAGGAAAATTAAGTGGACGAGAGCTAAATCCAACTTAAAACCTGCTTTTTCTTTACACCAGTTTTGTTAACAAAATTTTAGTTCTGCGAAATGCTTCGTAATTAAAAAATTCCCCCTACTTTTGATGTACTAAATATTTCGTAGATATAAAACACTAAGTCATGAAAAAAATTATTGTAGCAGCAGCAATGCCCTGGATTTTTGCCGCACTAGGCTATAAGGCCACTGCGCAGGATGCTCCCAAGGCAGACAAGAAAAAAGAATCACAGGAGATCATCATCCGTAAAAAAGGAGAGAAAGATTCCAAACTCGTGCTGGAATTTAAAGACGATAAAGTGATCATTAATGGTAAACCACTCGTAGAATTTAAAGACGATGAAATTACCGTAAACAACAGGAAGATCATTGTGCGTGAAGGCAATGGCATGACATTATTTGGAGATGATGGACAGGAATTTAAAATGACCTGGGACGGTTTTGGTGAAGGCTTTGGTGAAGATTTCGCAAGGCGTTTTGGCGGAATGGAAAGCGGAACTTTTTTAGGCGTAACAACAACTAATGAAGGGGGCGGGGCAAAGATCACAGAAGTGGTAAAAGAAAGCGCTGCCGAAAAAGCAGGTCTTAAAAAAGATGATATCATTACAAAAGTGGGTGATACCAAAATTGAGAACCCTGCTGACCTCAGTGAAGCCATAAGCACAAAAAAAGCAAAGGATGAAGTGAAGATCACTTATAAAAGAGATGGCAAAGAGAAATCTACCAAAGCAACACTGCAGGAAAGAAAAGGCGTAAGATCATTTTCATTCAGCGGGCCAGAAGGCAAATTAAGGTCCTTTGCAGTGCCCGGCGCTCCGGCTACTCCCCGCCAGCCTGCAGTACCCCGTAAATTTAACTTCGACTATGACCTTGATCATTCTCCCGGCATGGCCATGTTTGGTCGCCCAAAACTGGGATTGAAGATCCAGGATCTTGAAGAAGGATCAGGCGTAAAAGTGCTGGAGGTAGAAGAAGGGTCAGCTGCAGAAAAAGCAGGTTTGAAAAAAGATGATATCATCGTTGCAGTAGGTGATGCCAAGGTAAACAATACAGATGAAGCAAGGGAACAGTTGGCTAAAAATGCAGAAAAATCCAGCTATAGCATTGAAGCAAAAAGAAACAACAGCAATATGAAATTTGAAGTAAAAATTCCAAAGAAATTAAAGACAGCCAATCTTTAGGATATTTTATAGCCATGACAAAAACAAAAAAACGTTCCGCAATATGCGGGACGTTTTTTATTGCCCCTTGCGGGTATAACGTTTATCAGTGAGCGTTTTTAAAAAAGCTACCAGGTCTGCATTATCCTGGTTGCTCAGCTGCAGGGGATACAATAAAAGGCTGTCCATGTTTTTGGGATCATCAACAAACATGTATGGGTTGTTGTAATATTGAACAACCTGCTCCAGGGTTTTAAAACGCCCATCGTGCATATAGGGGGCAGTAACAGCAACGTTTCTCAGACCCGGAGTTTTGAAACGGCCGAGGTCGTTCTTATCATTGGTGATGCCGTACCTTCCTTCATCGTTGCGGTCGGCACCATTGTACAAACCGATATTTTTAAATTTATCATCCGTAAAATCAACCATGCTGTGACAGTCGAAGCATTTAGCTTTATTGCTGATGAACAACTGCCAGCCTCTTTCTTCAGATTCAGTAAGTGTGCCCTCATTATTCGCCCAATCGTCGAACCTGCTTTCATCTGTTTCCAGGGTTTTTTCAAATGCAGAAAATGCAGCACCGAGGTTTTTCGCATCGGGCAAACGGCCAAAGATTTTTTTAAACAATTTCCGGTACTCCGCATTCTGATTTAGCCTGGCCACCGCTTCTGCAATTGGCAAACCCATCTCGTCGGGGTTGGCAATAGGCATCAGTGCCTGCTCTTCCAGTGATGCAGCCCTGCCATCCCAAAAAAAGTAGGGCCTGTTTTTCATATTTAATACAGAAGGAGTGTTGCGGGAAGTGAGTTTACCATAAATCCCTATGCTAAAAGCAAGTGTATCTGCAAAGGCAAATGCTGGTTTATGGCAACTGGCACAGCTGATGCTGGAGTCTTTAGAAAGAATTTTTTCACTGAACAGTTTTTCACCCAGCTGCGCCTTTGTCCTGATCTTTTTTTGAGGGGCATCTAAAGAAAAAGACAGTAAACCCAGCAGCAGCAATAAAATTCCGGTTATAAAAAAACTGTTCTTCATCCTTGTAAAAATACGAATGCTGATAATGCCGGGAAACTTATTTTGATTGTAACTTTCAAAAATTAAAATTTAAAACATGGCAGATAAAAATGCATTTATTGAAGACATTAAGAATAGTTACAGTTTTAAAGGTGAAAAAGTACAAATAGGGGCAGCGATGCTTGATGGTGAAGTGATTCCTGAAGCTGCCATTTTCCTACCCCTGAAAACCATGAACAGGCATGGCCTGATTGCTGGCGCAACCGGTACCGGCAAAACAAAAACCCTGCAAACGATCAGCGAGTTTTTGAGTGATGCCAGTGTACCGGTAGTGTTGATGGATATTAAGGGCGACCTGAGCGGGATTGCAGCCGAAGGAACGGTGAATGATAAACTTACCGAACGCTACCAGCGCTTGAACCTCCAGTACCAGCCTGCTGCATTTCCTGCTGAGCTGCTCTCGCTCACCGGTAAAGACGGTGTAAAACTTAGAGCAACCGTTAGTGAGTTTGGCCCGGTGCTACTCAATAAAATTTTAGGGTTGAATGATACGCAGGGAGGCATTGTTGCGCTTCTGTTTAAATACTGCGACGATCATAAACTGCCGCTACTCAATTTGAAAGATTTTATTAAAGTATTACAATACATCAGCAATGAAGGAAAAGCAGAAATTGAAAAAGAATATGGAAAAATATCAACGAGTAGTACGGGTACTATCCTAAGAAAAGTAATAGAACTACAACAGCAGGGTGCTGATGTGTTTTTTGGTGAACGAAGTTTTGAAGTGGAGGACCTGATGCGCATCGCAGACGACGGCAGGGGTATCATCAATATTCTGAGGGTAACAGATCTGCAGGATCGGCCTAAGTTGTTTTCTACTTTTATGCTCCAGTTGCTGGCGGAGCTATACGCACAAAGCCCGGAAGAGGGAGATATGGAAAAGCCTAAGCTGGTGATGTTTATTGATGAAGCGCACCTTGTTTTCCAGGAAGCCAGTAAAGACCTGCTGGAACAGATTGAAACAATTATTAAACTTATCAGGTCGAAAGGGATTGGAATTTTCTTTTGTACACAAAACCCGATGGATGTACCAGCGCCGGTGCTGGGGCAACTGGGCTTAAAAGTGCAACACGCTTTACGTGCTTTTACAGCCACTGATCGCAAAGTGATTAAACAAACTGCAGAGAACTATCCAGAAACAACCTATTATAAAACGGAGGACCTCATCACCCAACTAGGTATTGGGGAAGCACTTATTACCATGCTGAATGAAAAAGGTATTCCTACATCCCTGGCCCATGTAATGCTTTGCTCTCCGCGGAGCAGGATGGATATACTTACTGAGCAGGAAATCAGCAAGCTCGTTTCTCAAAGTAAACTTGCAGCAAAATATAACCATGAGGTTGATTCGGAAAGCGCTTATGAAATACTCACAGCAAAGCTGGAAGCTGCTTCACAACAAAATGATGACAATACGAATGATAAAAAAACAAAGGAGGAACCTAGTGCTTTGGATAAAATGACCAAAAACCCGGTAGTGAGGAGCATGGTAAGAACGGCAGGCAACCAGATCGTTCGTTCACTACTCGGTGCCATCGGCCTAAGCGGCACCCGGAAACGAAAAACCAGCTGGTTCTAACCACAGAGTCTTAATAAATTATACACATTATTAAAATATTATTTGTAAATAATAAGCATTTATAAGTAATTGTATAACAAATTGATATAAAATAAATTTTTATTTTTTAGTGCTTTTTCTATAGCATATGTAGTATTTCAACTACAATTTTTTTTGGGAAAGCTTGGATTGTATGTGGAAGGGCCTTATCTTCGTTTCGGTTTTTCATAGGATATTGGATTTTAAAGCGGGACTAGATTTCTATCTTGGTCCCTTTTTTTTTACCCTTCCTCATCATTAGTGCGTTTTTTTGCGGAGGCTGATCTTATCGGAAGCAGTTTGTTCCAGGGTTTCTTCGGCTAATAAAAATTGGATCACCTGCCACGCATCCCGCTGGCTGATAGGCTTCAGTTGTAACAACAGGGTATTAATATCCATGTCGCCCTGGCTTAATAATAGTTTTATTTTTTTTAAGGTATCCTCAAACTCATCGGTCGATAAATTATGCAGGTGTGCATTAATACAGTTATCGCAAATACCACATTGCCGGGCTGTAGGCGCTGAAAAATAATGGGCCAGTTGTTTTTCCCTGCATTCGCTTGTATTATTGATATAGATTTGCATGGCACTAACTCTTTCCTCATATAACCTTCTTCTTTGCAGCAACATAGTAGTATCCACTTTAAAATCGTCTGAGTACATCCGGTTTTTCTGAAGATAAACCTGGGGCTTCTCTGAGGCGGTTACATATTTTATAATGCCGTATTGGTGAAGGTGTTTTAGTTGATGAACGCAGCCGGCTACATCAATGCGCAAAAACTTTGCAAGCTGGCTTTCATAGATATTAACCGGGTAATCAAAAATACCTTCATAGGTTCTTAATAAAGCTTTAATGATTGGCTCCAGGGAAGGATTCATTTTCTCAAATTCGTACAGGTCATCTTTGTCAACATTAAACACTACTGTTGACGGTTTAAACAACATTTCGTTGTAGCTCAAAATATCTTCCTTTGCCAGTGCCTGAATTCCATAGGTAACAGATAAAATATCGAGGTTGAACTTTTTACTGAACTCCGCAATGTCTACCGGGTAACTTTCGCCTTCGCCTCCACCGGCCGCTACCTGCAAATGGTTCATCAGTGCAGTATAAATGGTTTTAATTTCCTCCGGACCCGGATAACGGATCACTGACTGCGATTGTAAAGCCTCAATTTCTTTTTGCTGATATAACAATACGGCGTAGGCTCTTTTGCCATCTCTCCCGGCTCTTCCCGCTTCCTGGTAATAATTCTCAAGGCAATCGGGTACGTTATAATGCACCACTACCCTTACATCGGCTTTGTCTATACCCATACCAAATGCGTTGGTACAAACCATTACCCTGGTTTCATTTCTTATCCATGCCTCCTGCTTGTCTGATCTTTCCCTGGCGCTGAGACCAGCATGGTAATACCCGGCATTGAAACCGTGCAAGCCGAGTAAGCCTGCCACCTGTTGGGTTTGTTTCCGGCTGCGGCAATAAACAATAGCGGTGCCTTTTACTGCGTCCAGTATTTCTTTGAGTTTTGTTTCTTTGGATTCGGGGCAAAAAATACTGTACGATAGATTAGGTCGCTCAAAGGATTGTTTGAACCTTGGAGCAGCAAGATCAAATTCTAATTTCTGGCAAATATCATCCTGCACTTTGCTGGTGGCCGAAGCTGTTAATGCAATAACCGGTACGCCGGGCAATTCTTTCCTGAACTCAGCAATTTTTAAATAGGGTGGCCGGAAATCATAACCCCATTGCGAAATACAGTGTGCTTCATCTACAGCGATAAGTGTAGGTTTGATTGCCGGTAAAAATTCTTTAAACAAAGCCGTTTCCAACCGTTCGGGTGAAACGTATAAAAATTTATAATTACCAAAAGCTGCATTCTGCAGTGTTTTTTTCACTTCCATAAAATGCATGCCGCTGTAAACAGCGAGTGCCGGTATACCTCTTGCATTCAGGTTTTGCACCTGGTCTTTTATCAATGCTATCAGCGGACTAATAACAATACAAATACCATCCTGCATCAATGCGGGCACCTGGAAACAAATAGATTTTCCGCCACCAGTGGGCAGCAGAGCCAACACATCGTTACCCGCCAGTACAGCTTCAATAATTTCCTGCTGCAATGGTCTGAAAGATGAATAACCCCAGTATTTTTTTAATATTTCATGAATCTGTGACAAAACTGAACAGGCTCAATTTAAAAAACCTTTTTTACAAAGAGCCTTACAGAATTGATGGCCAGCACCACATCACTAAAGCCCATGGCCAGGGCAGCTATGGTGGGAGAAAGGTAACCCCAGGCCGCAATTGGTATGGCCACAATATTGTAAGCAAAGGCCCAAAAAAGGTTTTGCCTGATGGTGAGATTGGTATGAATGCCGAGGCCTAATGCGTAAGGAAGATTTTTTAATCCATGATTCATGAGGATCACATCGGAGCTCTGCATCGCAATCTGGGAGGCATCACTCAGTGAAATACCCAGCGTAGCTTTTGCCAGGGCAGGCGCATCGTTTATGCCGTCCCCTACCATTGCAGTTGGTTTTTCTGCAGCAAATGCGGTGATCCTTTCCAGTTTTTGTTCGGGAGTTTGTTCCGCAATTACGGTATCGATACCCAGTTGTGCTGCAAGTGCATCACATTTTTCTTTTCTATCGCCGCTCAATAATATTGTCTTAATATTTTTATCATGCAGCCACTTTATTACATCCTTAGCCTCGGGCCGGATATCATCTGCCACATCTATCCAGCCCACCAGGGATCCGTTTTTGGTAATAAAAATATTGTGCGCTTTGTCTGAATGCCCATCCACGATTTTATGGGAACCGGCCAGCCATTCATTGCCCTCGTTGTCCAGTGCTTTTACACCCATTCCTTTTATTTCTTCAATTTTTTTCCAGCGGATGAGGTCATTGGTTTTCCAGTGGTTGGCAATTGATCTTCCCAGAGGATGATTGGAATACTTTTCTAAAGAATAAGCCAGCCGCTTGAATTCCTGCTCGGGCATATCCGACTCGAAAGCTTTTACTACAAAGCTGCCGGTGGTGAGCGTTCCTGTTTTATCAAACACTACCTGCTCTACTTTTTTAAATATTTCCAGTGCAGAAGCATTCCTGAAAAGGATGCCGTTTTTTGCGGCACGACCCAACCCAACAGCAATGGCAGCGGGAGTGGCAAGCCCCATGGCACAAGGACATGAAATGACCAATACTGCAATTGCACGCATGATGGAAACACCTGCGGTATTCTCTCCAACAAAATAATTAATCACAAAAGTTAACAGGGCTATTCCTATAATGAGTGGCACAAAAACGGCACTAATCTTATCTGCCAGTTTTTGCATCGGTGGTTTTTCACCCTGTGCATCCTGCACCATTTTTAAGATGCCGGAGAGCACCGTATTTTTTCCGATGGCAGTAACCTGCGCCCGTACCAGTCCGCTTTCCAATACACTTCCCCCTATCAAAAAGTCTTTTTTGGTTTTATTTACGGGCACACTTTCTCCTGTAATGATGGCTTCATTTACCATGGCATCGCCGGAAAGTATTTTGCTGTCAATTGGAACCTGCTCACCATTCTTGATTAAAATGAGGTCGCCTTCTTTTAAAACCGTATTGTCAACCTCAAATAATTGTTCCTGGTGTTTATCATCATAAGCAATCATGTGCGCCATCACTTTTTGTGATTTTGCCAGGGCTTTTACCGCCTTTTGTGTAGAATTGATGGATACTTCTTCCAGGTAATTACCCAGCAACACAAGCGTGATGATGGAAGCGGTGGTTTCAAAAAATAAATAATTATGTCCCCAGCCGTTGATGGCGCCAATAAGACTGTACACAAACGAGGTAACCGCACCAAGGGTAATGAGCACATTCATATTGGGCATGCCATTGATCACACTTTTCCAGGCGCTACGGCCAAAATACCAGAGTCCAACAAAAAATACCGGCAGGCAGAGCGCCATTTGAATCCAGGGGTTCATCAGCCACGGGATGTGTACCCAGTTTTCTACCATATGAAGCATAAGCACCAGGGTAAATGGCAGGCAGAATAGAAAACGTTTTTTATTTGTCGACAAAAATCCCCTACCGCTACCGTGATCATGGCCATGATGATCGTGCTGATCGTGTCCGTTGCTTTCAACTACCTTGTACCCTAAAGTATCTATTCCTTTTTTTATTTTATCCAGCGGCACATCTGCCGTATTAGTAAAACTCACTGCTCCATCAATAGGGTTCACTTTAACATCGGATGCGCCCTCTTTATGAAGATATTTGTTTACGGACAATGCACAGTTGCTACAGGTCATTCCTTCTACTTTCCAGTCTATTTTTTCCATGATACAAATTTACCAAAAGGCAGGGGTGGGCATTTGCTATTTGTGAAAATTATCTTTGCATCAAAGATTCATTTTTAAAGGTTTACAGAATTTATATTTGTGTTATGGAAATTGTTTTTAGCCTGCATGAGATCAACGACGCCGCCAAACGGTTTTTGAATATAACGAAGGGAAAAAAAGTGTTTGCATTCGATGGGCAGATGGGGGCGGGAAAAACCACTTTCATCAATGAGGTCTGTAAGTCGCTCGGAGTGCATGAAGCCGTGAGCAGCCCCACTTTTTCCATCATCAATGAATACAGGTCGGCGGCAAATGAAATTATTTATCACCTGGATCTTTACCGGCTGCGTGATGAGGAAGAAGCCATACAGGCCGGAGTGGAAGATTGCCTGTACAGTGGCGAGTATTGTTTTGCTGAATGGCCGGGAAAAGCACCCCACTTATTCCCTGATGACACAGTTTACTGTTTTTTAACTTTGGAAGGTAATGAAACAAGAAAGCTGCAAATAAAATTGTAATTTGTAAAACCTCTGTTGACGAGGGAGCCCGATAAATTCATCAATATTTATGGCAACAACCAAACCATTTGTATCGCCTTCGCTGGCATACGAAACCATGGAAGAAACGCTGGACGTAAAACAAAAAGGCGAAGCGCTTTCCATCGGCATTCCCAAAGAAGTTTCATTTAACGAAAACCGCATCGCTTTAACACCTGATGCCGTGGCAGTAATTGTTGCTAACGGGCATTCCGTGCACGTGGAAGCAGGTGCCGGGGAAGGTGCTCATTTTAGTGATACGGATTATAGCGACGCCGGCGCCAAAATACTGGTTGATAAAAAACAGGTTTTTGAAAGCGAGATAATAATAAAAAGTGCACCCGTAAGTGAAGATGATTGTGAATACCTGCATCCCAATCAATATATCATTTCTCCGATCAATATGGCTGTAATGAAAAGAGAAATACTGGAAAAGATGATGAAGAAAAAAATTACAGCCTTAAGTTTTGAGAACCTCAAAGATGCAAGCGGACATAACCCCATTGTACGCAGCATGAGCGAAATTGCGGGGAGTGCAGTGATGCTGATCGCAGGGCAGCACCTGGGAAGTGCCAATAATGGAAGGGGTGTGCTGGTAGGAGGCATTAGTGGTATACCGCCCACAAAGGTGATCATTATAGGAGCCGGCATCGTGGGAGAATATGCAGCGAGAACAGCCCTCGCAATGGGCGCCAGTGTAAAAGTATTTGACAACAGTATTTACAGGTTAAAACGCATGCAAAACAATATAGGCGTGCGTATGTGGACCAGCGTAATAGAGCCCAAAATTTTAGGCAAACAATTAAAAACCTGCGATGTGGCGGTAGGTGCATTGAGTGGCGCTTCTGGCCGCACCCCTATTGTGGTTACTGAAGAAATGGTGAGTGCCATGAGGCCGGGATCGGTGATTGTAGATGTAAGTATTGACCATGGCGGCGTATTTGAAACCAGCATGGTGACCACCCACAAAAAACCAACATTTAGAAAATATGATGTGGTACATTATTGTGTGCCCAATATTCCCAGCGGTTTTGCCCGCACTGCCAGCCAGGCAATCAGCAACGTGTTGATGCCCTTACTACTGGAAACTGCAGACGATGGAGGAATTGATAAAACCATTTGGTATAAAATCAATATCCGCTCCGGCATCTACATGTTTAAAGGAAGCCTTACTAATTTTTACTTAAGCGAAAGATTTGATCTGAAGTTTACAGATCTAAACCTGTTGATTGCAAGCAGGAGGTAAAACAAAAAGATTTCGACTGATGATGTCAGCTCACATCATCAGTCTTTTTTCTTTTCAAAAAGATCTTTTTTGTCAACCACCTTTACCCTGGTGCCATTTTTCAAAGTTTTACTTACTGCTTCGTAAGGCCCGGAGATCACTGTTTGGCCTGGTTTTAACCCGCTGGTGATTTCGATGTAGTTTATATCCTGTATGCCGGTAGTTACTTTTACCCTGCTCACTTTATCTGCAGAATCTTTTACAAAAACTACCACTTCAAGATCATCCACATTGGTGGATACATCGGCTTTAATATCACCGTCGTCTTTCTTTTGTGCAGTAAAGCTGCTGGTAGTATCATTTTTATCACGTGTAGTAACTGCATTGATAGGCACACTCAGCACATTGGTTTGTGTGCGGGTTTGAATATCTGCATTGGCGCTCATACCGGGGCGGAAAGGAAAATTCCCTTTACCTAACAGATCCCTGTAACTATCAGCAAGCAACCTGATATACACTTTGTATTGGGTAACATCATTGGTAGCATTGGCCAATGCGCTGGCACCGGCCGCTCCATTGTTGCTGCTGGCAATCTGCGTAACGATCCCCTTAAATTTCCGATCGCTGTAAGCATCAATAGTGACCAAAGCACTATCACCCAGTTTTACTTTCGGGATATCATTTTCACCCACATCTACTCTCACTTCAATTTTTTCCATATCGGCAATGCGCAGAATTTCGGTACCCACATTAAAACTATTACCCGCTACTTTTTCACCCTTTTTTACATTCAACAAACTAATCACACCGTCCATCGGGGCCACAATTGTTGTACGACTTAGATCTGCATTGGCTCTTTGCAGGTTAGCACGGGCACTTTGCACACCTGCCTGCCCTCCCTTAATGCCTTGTTGCGCCGCATTATAATTTGCCACAGCGGCCTTGTAGTTTGCATCTGCCACATTAAATTCACTAAGGCTGATCACTTTTTCATCATACAGTTTTTTCTGCATGTCGTAGGTACGTTTCGCCTGGTCCATTTGTGCTTTCAGAGCGTCTAAAGCAGCTCTTGAATTGCTAACCTGTGCCTGGCTCTGGGCTACGCCACTGGCTGCCTGGTTTTTTTGAATATTATAGATATCCGCATAAATACGAGCCAGCAATTGGCCACGTTTTACGGTATCACCTTCGGCAACCGTAAGTTCAGTGATCTCGCCACTGATATCGGGACTTACTTTTACTTCCACTTCGGGATATACTTTACCGCTAGCATTCACCACTTCGATAATGGTTCTGTTGGTTGCTTTTTCCGCAGTTACTTTTAATCCTTCTGCCTTACCGAATACGCCGGCTTTTGATAAAATCACCAGGAGCAGCAACAGCGCTCCTACACTAATTAATATCCATTTGGTTTTTTTGTTCATCTTGTATTTATTCGGGTAATGATACTATAATTTTAATCCAAGGCCTTTATAAAATTCCAGCACTTTCATTTTGAAAACATAATCAAACTGGTTGATGCTATAATCAAGTTTGGCTTTCAGCACATTATTTTGGGCTGTTATCAAATCGAGGGTTCCAAGCATGCCGACGTTGAACCTTTTGGTAGCAAGATTGTAGGTTTCTTCTGCTGTACGCACCGCTTTTTCTGATACACTGAATTTTTCCATTGCAACAAGGGCTGAATTGTAGGCACTATAAATATCCTGTTTAAGCTTTTGATTATCTGTTAGCTTTTGAATCTGTAGATTTTCAGTGCTGAGTTTTGTTCTTTCATAGTTGGCCCGCAGGCTGCCCCCGCTGAATATAGGCACACTAATGGCTAAACCTATGGACTGCCTGAAGTTATCAGACAACTGGGTACCGATTGGGTCTGACTTTGTGTAGCCATTTTTTTGCAGCCCCACCACCCTGGGAGTTTGTACAAAATAGTTTACCCCGTTTACTGTAACAATGGAAGCGGAGTTTTGAAAGCCATCAATGATGGGCAGAAAAGTGGGTGTACGGGCAAATAAAAAATTACTTCCTAAACTTCCAAATGCGCTGAGGGTAGGATACATGGCCCCCTTTGCTGATGCTGTAGCTTTTTCGGCAGCCTTTAATTTATATTCATTCACCAGTTGTTGTGGTTGATTCACGATAGCCTGGTTGTACACATATTCCGGTTGAAGATCAGCGAGCGGTTCTACAGGAATGGTGGCTACGGGCGGCACATCCACCTCAAAGGGAGCTGCAGCATCTATATTCATAAAAGATTTTAGTGATAATAATGCCTGGGCTGTATTACCCCTTGCAGTAATATAGGTTACACTGTCCTGCGCCAGCTGGGTTTCTATTTGCAATGCATTGAGCGGGGGAACGGTTCCCGCATCTACCATTTTACGTGTGTTGAGGAGCTGTTCTGTTGACTGCTGAATTTGTACAAGGGTGATTTTTTCCTGTTCCATTGATAATAACACCTGCAGATAAGCATTAGCAGCCGACAGCGCAATATCATTTTGTACTTTTCCTACTGCTGCTATAGCCGCCTTTAGTTCCCACTCATTGGCCAGGATATTATTTCGCTTGCTGTAAAAATTGAAAATATCAGCGCTGCTCTGCAATTGGAAGCCATTGTTCAAATAGCTTTGAGTCACCCTGCTAAACGTAACGGGGTTTTGGGTATTACCACTGCTAAATGAACTACTCCATTGAAAATTGGCATTGGGATACTGGCTGAGTTTACTTTGCTTCAAGGTGAGCGCAGCAATTTTTGCCTGTACTTCGGTTTGTTTTACGCCGAGGTTATTGGCCATGGCATGCTCCACAATGGTTTTTAAATTCCATTTTTCCTGGGCGGTAGAATTAACAGAGATGGTGCTGACGAAAACAGCGACTAATAAAAAACGCATGCATAAAATTATTGTTTGTAAAGTTAGGGCAGGCCGGCAATATTATAAGCGGTGAAATTAGTTGGTAGAAAGTTGCTTCCGCCGGCGCAATCCTTCAAAAAAAAGGATATTTAAAAAGATGAGTAACATACCGTAAAAAGCATCTTCTACTGGTATGGTATAAATCCTTTCACCCAGGTTTTCTGCGTCATTATATAAAACCACCGGGATGGCTGTGAGAAAGCCGTTTACAATTAAAAACGGGATTAATATCACTGCATAGCTCACCAGGAAGAGGCGGCTATTAAAAAAGCGGAGCCGCTTTTTGAACACTAAATAGATAATTAAACCGCCTGCCAGGAAAAGGGCTGTATAAGCCGTATAAGCTCTTCCCCAGGATAGAATTGTAATTATAATTAAGAGCCCAATTAAAAACAACCACCATCCATCGATATTGCTCTTTTTTTGAAGTGCTGGAAAATACAGCCTGATGCATTCATAAATAAACACACAACAGTAAGGCACCACGAAAAAGAAAAGAATTTCTTCAATGGGAAGGCCGGCATATTTTACCCCGGTAATATAATTTTCATTGAAACTCCATACTCCTTCTGCGGTAAACCATACATCCCAGGCTATGTACAAAGCAGCGGGCAAGAGCATTGCCGGGAAAAGGTATTTCCATTGTTTATAGAAAGCTACCTTTTTATCGAAGCTAAGTAACAGGGGACCGGCGAGCGAAACTCCGAGGATCAGGAAATATGTGTATTGCTGGTTCAAATATTGGTTTTGAAAATTGCGTGCACCTGTTAATTGCTGCCAGCATGTTGCTTTTTGAAAGCATTATCCTTCCTCACCATATCCCAGTATTTTTTTGCTACCCACAACATTCCAAAACTTTCCCCGTGTTCCTTTCCTAAATGTTTGTGATGCATTTTATGTGCCCTGCGGATCACTTTTACATAGGTATTGTTGCTGCGGGTAAACCATTTGAATCGTTGATGAATGATCACCTCGTGCACCAGGAAATAAGCAAGCCCGTACAACGCAATTCCAAAGCCTATTGCTGCAACCCAGTAAACGCTATTTTGCAAACCAAGCATAATACATAGCCAGCTTGGGATGGCGAAAATTAAAAAGAAGGCATCATTCTTTTCAAAAAAACCTGGCTCCGGCTGATGATGGTCTTTGTGCAAAGACCATAAAAAACCGTGCATCACATAACGGTGCGTGAGCCAGGTAATTCCTTCCATCAGCACAAAAGTTACCAGTACAATTGCTATAAAATAATACCAACTCATAAAAATGTTCGAAGTAATAAAAAAAACATCGCCTGTATCAGGAGCAAATTTACTGCGAATTTGTTATGCTTTTCAAATCGGAGCAGGTGAAATAAAAGCAGGAAAATCATACTCACCACAAACCACGACACATAATTCAACATTGGTATATCTCCCGAACCCAACCATTGCCAATACCCGAGTTTAATAGCAGCCGGCTCAATTAACCAATCCATAAAAACCGCCAGTGTGGCGCCATCTATTACCAGGCTCATTAAGCGCAGTTTTCTCGATACTGTAAGCATATCCACATCTGTCTTTCGCCTGAAATGCTCCAGCAACATATACATACAAGCGCCGCACATGTACATAATGATAAACCAATTGATACCGATAATAAGGGGCACTTCATACAGCTTTAGCCCTAAAACGGTGCCGTATTCATATTCCCCAAAAATTAAAGCAGTATGAATGCCCAGGTATTCCACTGCATAACCACCGAGCAGACAAGCAGCAAAAAATAATAGAAAATTTCTATTGATCCCTTTTTGCGTATAAAATATCAAACCGGCCATCAGTAATAAATGGATGGGAGTAGATTGTATAATGAAAGGGCTGTTGAACCCCAACATACCAACCAATCCTACAGCATGAAAAATAATGGCGATGGCAGTAGCAATTTGTGTTTTAGAATACTGCATCAATGTTTGGATTTGTATTTGTGCCGGTGAGAAGCTACCAGGGATGCTGTGATTTGCGCACTCTTGAGGCAAAGCGGAATACCGCCTCCGGGATGAACCGTTCCCCCGCAAAAAAATAAATTATTAATATGGGAACTATAATTGGCAGGGCGCTTAAAGGCTGCCATCTTGCTGTTGGAACTGCTGCCATACAAAGCTCCACGGTGGGTAAATGTATTTTGCTCGATAGAAACGGGGTCGAGCACAAATTCTGTTTCTATCAACGGTTCAAGATCGACTCCTAATAGGTTATTTAATTTATTTATCACTACCCTTCGCAATGTATCCTTTATTGCCGACCAATCCTGGTCGGTATTTGCAGGCACGTTGATCATCACGAACCAGTTTTCTTTCCCTTCCGGTGCATGGGAGGCATCATGCTTTGACGTAATGTTAATATAGACAGTAGGATCAGCAGACGGCTGTTTACTTTTGAAAATAGCATCAAACTCCTGCTGGTAATTTTTTGAAAAGAAAATATTATGTAAATCCAGCTGATCAAAGGTTTTTCCAATGCCCCAATAAAATACCAGTGCACTGCTGCTTGGCTGGCGTTTTGCAATTTTGTTTGCAATGTCATTTCTGCCGATCAGTTTTTTCCAGGTGAAATACACATCCACGTTGCTCACGATAACATCTGCATATTCATTTTTGTCGTTTACCACTACGCCCCTGGCTTTTTCACCGGTGTAAATGATGTGCTGCACCGGTGAATTAAAATGGAATTCCACCCCTTTTTTTTGCGCAAGCGCAAACAATGCATTGATGATACTAATCATTCCCCCGCGGGGATAGTACACGCCCTTGTTTAATTCCAGGTGCGAAATAATGCTGAGCATGGCGGGCGCTTTAAAGGGATTGCTGCCATTGTAAGTAGCAAACCGGTTAAAAATCTGCTTAGTTTCATTCCTTGCGAACATGCTGCTGTTATAACCATGTAATGTTTTAAACAGGTAAGCAAATTTTAAATGTGCCAGCGCAGGAAATAAACGCTTGTGCAGCCAGGTGGCAGGTTTTTGCAGCGAAAAATTTAAAAAAATATGGCCGATATGCTTGTAGAGGTCTTTTGAACTGCCAAGGTATTGGTTTAAATGTTTTGCCGGTTCGCCTACTTTCTGCTCAAGTTCGTCAGCAAATTTTTCTTTGTCGGCCCAGGCATTGATCACCTGGCCATTTTCAAAAAAATATTTGCAGGTGATATCCACCGGGTGATAGCTGAAAAACTGGTTGATGTCTTCGCCGGCATCTTCAAACAGTTGCTCAATATTTTCAGGAAGTGTAAACAGGGAAGGCCCTGTATCAAACTGGAAGCCATTGTCCTTCAGCAAACCTAATTTACCACCTGGCACTTCATTTCGTTCAAATACCTTTACCTCATACCCCTGCAAGGCAAGCCTTGTAGCTGTTGCAAGGCCCGCAATACCGGCGCCGATAATTATAGCAGATGGTTTATTCTCCATCGGTTGCATTGGTTGAAGTTGATAGGTTTTGCTCTAATAAAGGCAGGGCTATTTTGAACCAACTTGTAAAAACTTGCGGTTCTTGGTCCACTAACTGTTTCAGTTCATCCATAGCGATGTATTTAAAGTCAGCCACTTCCCCGGGATCAGGCACCACCGGTCCGTCATAAGTGCCCACAAAAACATGGTCTACCTCATGTTCTGTAAGTCCATTTTCAAAATGGGTGCGGTAAGTGAAACGAAACCTATGTTCAAGGGATGTATTAAATCCCATCTCTTCCTGCAACCTTCTGATGGCCGCATCCTCGTTAGTTTCACCTGGCGATGGATGGCTACAACAGGCATTTGTCCAAAGCAAGGCACTGTGGTACTTATCCCGGGCCCTTTGCTGCAGCAACATTTCGCCCTTTTGATTAAAAATAAAAACGCTGATAGCCCTGTGAAGCAGGGCTTTTTGGTGTGCTTCTAACTTTTCTATTCTACCAACAGGCTCATCCTGTTCGTTCACCAATATTACTTCTGTCACCGTGTTATTAAATTATTTTCAACTGGCTTTTTACACCCGTTCTTAAAAAGATAAATGCTTTTTGATAATCCGGAATCCTGATTCTTTTTTCCAGTAGTTGACTTGCATGTGTTTTCTGTATTTTTTTAAACAGCGATACATAATACTTGTAGGCAAGGTACACGCCATAACGGGCTTTAAAAGAAAGTTGTGCGATACCCTGGTAAGCCATTTGCAGATCGGATTCAATTTCTTCTTCAATCTGCCGCTTACATTGGCTGCTGAAATTATTAAAGTCCACACCCGGGAAATAGGTACGGTTTAAAAAACGAAAATCTGCGTTGCTGTCTCTTAAAAAATTGATTTTCTGGAATGCCGCTCCCAGGGCCTTGGCGTGCGGTTCAAGCTGATGAAACTTGTCTGTATCAGCCTCACAAAAAACATACAGGCACATCAGCCCCACTACCTCAGCACTACCATAAATGTATTCTTTGAATTCCTTCCTGTTGTAGCTATGCCGGTGCAGATCGGAATCCATGCTGTTAAAAAAAGCTTCGATTAAAGCATGGTCTATTTCATATCCATTTACCGTTTGCTGAAAACTGTGAAGAATGGGATTGAGGCTAATGCCATTTTCAATTGCTTTATAAGTTTCTTCTTTAAATTCTTTTAATAATGTGGCTTTATCAAAACCATGGAAACTATCTACGATCTCATCAGCAAGCCGTACAAACCCGTAGATATTGTACACAGGCTGCCGCATTTGCTGGTGCAGCAATAAAATTGCGCCACTGAAAGACGTACTGTATTTTTCAGTGGTAATCTTACTGCACTCGTTACTTAGCTCATGGAATAATTGTATCATGAAGGGTAAATATAAAACTAAAATTCTTTTAAAACCTGGCCGGCTACCAGCTCTCCGCTGATGAGCGAAGGGGGTACGCCGGGGCCTGGAAGGGTGAGCTGGCCGGTATAAAATAAATTGCTGAGCTTTTTGCTTTTAATAGCTGGCTTTAACATAGCGGTTTGCATCAGCGTGTTTGCAAGGCCATAGGCATTCCCTTTAAAGGCGCCATAGTCCTCTATAAAGTTGGAAACAGCGTAGGAACGCTGGTAAATGATGGCATCTTTAATAGTTTCTCCACATTGTTGCTCCATTCTGCCAAGAATTTTGTGGAGGTATGAACTGCGCAATTCTTCGGAGTCATTTGCAAGTCCAGCTGCAATAGGCACCAAAAAAAATAAATTTTCGCAGCCAGCAGGAGCAACTGTAGCATCTGTTACTGAAGGTGCGCATACGTAAAACAATGGGTCAGAAGGCCAGCTGGGCGTTTCATAAATTTCCCTGCCATGCACCTGGAAATCGGTATCAAAAAACAGGTTATGGTGTAAAACATCCTGCAGTTTTTTATTGAGGCCTACGTAATAAATAAGGCATGATGGCGCCATTACTCTTTTTTGCCAGTAGGCCTCCGAATAAGACTGCAGCTCCGGTGCAAGCAGGCTGGTTTCAATATGATGGTAGTCGCCGGCAGCAATAATAACATCAGCATGAAGTAGTTCCTGTTGTTTTGACACAGTATCTTCCACATTCACAGAAGTACATTTGCCGGCGCTGGCATTTATCTGCTGCGCCCTTTGGTTGAATTTGAACTCAACGCCCAGTTCAAGCGCAAGCTTATACATCCCATCAACAATTGCATACATACCACCCTGCGGATACCAGGTGCCCAGCTTAATATCGGCATAGTTCATGAGACTATAGAGGGCTGGTATTTTTCGTGGCAATGCTCCCAGGAACAACACCGGGAACTCCATCATCTGCCGAAGGCGTTCATCTTTAAAATACTTTTTTACGTGGGCTTCCATCGAACTAAACACATCCAGCCTCATTAAACCCGAGAGCAACTGCAGGTCAAAAAACTCCGTGATGGATTGCCCTGGCTTGTAAACAAGTTTGTTAATGCCTACTTCATATTTATATTTTGCTTCTTCTAAAAACTGGTCGAGTTTGTTTGCGGAGCCTGGTTCTATGGACTCAAATAAATCTTTTAGCTGGTTGTAATCTGCCGGTATATCCAGGCTGGAATTTTTGAAATTAATGCGGTAAGATGGATCGAGGCGTTCCAGCTGGTAATAATCTGCCGCTGATTTTCCAAATGCATTAAAAAACTTTTCAAAAATGTCGGGCATCCAGTACCAGCTTGGGCCCATGTCGAAAGTAAACCCCTGCTCTGTAAACTTCCTGGCTCTCCCGCCGGGGATGTTGTGTTGTTCCAATACCGTTACTTTCCAGCCGGCTTTTGCCATAAAGCAGGCTGAAGACAAACCGGCGAAGCCGGAACCAATAACAAGGGCTGTTTTCAAGTATAAAGTTGTTGATGAAAATTATGTAGTTGCCGTAGTAGTTTTCTTTTGGGTTACTTCTGCTATGGCTTTTTCGTAGGCATCGATCACTAATTGTTTTGAAAATTTTTCCATTACCAGTTTCCTGGCCGCTATACCCATTTCGGATCTTTCGGCAGGGCTTAACTGTTGCATTTTGTTCATCATTTTTACCAGGCTCTCTGTATCCCTGGCATTACATAAAAAACCGGTTACGCCGTCAACCACAATATCTTTACATCCTGTAACATTGGTAGTAATACAGGGCTTTTGCATGCTGCCTGCTTCCAGCAACACATTGCTCATTCCTTCCCGGTACGAGGGCAATACAACACAATCCGCCTCAGCAATAAAAGGCCTTACATCGTCGGCAGCACCCAGGTACACCACGGTTCCATGCTCTACCCACTGCACGATCTGTTTTTCGGTAATAATATTTTCCTTTAAGTTTTGGGAATAATAAGGGCCTAACACTTCAAACAACAGGTCTTCATTAATTGTTTTCATTGTTTTAGCGGCTTCAACATATTCCACGATACCTTTATCTCTTATAAGCCGGCTGATAAACAGGAAAACAAATTTATCATCGTTGCGAAGCTTGGGTACAGGTTTAAACCATTCTGTATCTACTCCTGAACCTGGAATCACTTCTGCCTGCGAAGGGTCAATGAATTTCTTGCTGAGGAACACTTCCAGGTCGTCCTTGTTCTGGAAGAATACCTTTGCTGTTTTTTTAAGTACAAATTTGTACATCATCCTGGCCACTTTGTACACGATGCTCTCACTTTCTGCAAGGGGGCCAATTCCTGTGATATTGGTTATGGTAGGAATATTCAATTTGCGGGTAACCAAATTTCCCCAAATAGCGGGACGCATGGTAAAAGTGAGGCATACATCGGCATTTGTTCTTTTCAGGGCCGATTTAAGCTTGCGCATATAAACCACCACTTCATGGGGTTTTGTATTGCTCGTACCTACATCAATCAGATTAAACCCCTTGGAGCGTGCCAGGTTCATTTCCGCTACCGAGCCGGTAGAAAGGATGGTGACCTGGTGGCCTCTTTCCATCAAAGTTTGTATAAGCTTCTGCCTTACTGTGTTGGCAGAAATGATGTGGTTTTCGATGATGGCAATGTTTAAACTCATAAAGGCCATGCAAATATATTTTTTTTAAGCTATCCATCATTTAAATACTTGTAACTGCCGGGATTGCTACGGAGTTAGCAATTTTATAATACATTTGAAACACTAATCACATTAAAACAACTGCTGCGATGGGTTTTTT
>CBFGLL010000004.1:0-27744 GCA_965649585.1 uncultured Chitinophagaceae bacterium
TTGTTGCCGGAGAGTTCTGTATGCAAGGCAACAGCTTCTGTTTGAGCGGGCGGCATTTCAATTTTCTGCCCCTGGCCATTGTTGTTTTTCCAGGAAATAAAATACCTCTTGCCAGCTTGAGGCGTTAACTGCAGTTTTGAATAACCGCCTGGTTCAAAAAAAACAGAGTCTACTAACTTTCCAGATTCATCAATGATAGCGGCAGCATTGGCCTGGCGGTTCTTCAGCACAATATGATTATTAACCCCGGACACCAAACGACCACCCTCTATGAAAATTGCTGTGCCGGGCAATCCGGTTTCCACAGCTGCCGAGGTAAGTTTATTCTTTTGATACACTCTTAAAGGAATGATAAGGTCGTTGTCTGCAGAAATTTCTTTGTTTTTAGTGTACACCCGTAACTGATATTGGCTTTGAGGAGTGCTGTCTGGAATCAGGAAATCGCCGGCGGCCGTACCGTTGAAGATGGGATAATTTTTTTGAACAAGCAGCTTGCCATTCTCATCGTACAGTCCGGCAAACAGGTTGGTTTTTGAGCTAATGGAATTATACTCCAGCATGTAGGTTTTAAACCACACCGTTTCTCCAGGCAGGTAAAAATCCTTATCCGTATGAATATATATTTTTTCTGCTTTTTGGGCATTGCTGCCAAACTGCATTGCAATAAATAAAAGGAGCAATAATATGGTACGCATAAAAGAAGTTTTCGGGATTGCGGGAGGAAAAGTAGCAATTTTTAAGGACTTAAAATTACGGTTGAATACAAAAGGCCTCCTATCGTCTTAGAAAGATGGGAGGCCTTTGGATTTTAATTAGTAATGTTATCTTAAGATTCCTGCTGGCGCTGGCTTCTCTAACAGGTATTTATAAATATATTTTGTTTTAAGATTCTGGAAGTGAAGGCCTTTGTTGCCTCCCCATCCATGCCTTCCTGTTGGGTAAATCATTAATTCAAAATCTTTTTTGGCATCCTGTAGCTTGCTCACGAGCTGCACGCTGTTTTGCATGTGCACATTCTCATCAATCACACCATGCACAATTTGCATATTGCCTTTATACTTATTAAGATGAGTAAACACAGAACTTGATTTATAACCATCAGGATTATCGGCCGTGGTGCCCATAAATCTTTCCGTGTAGTGGGAATCGTATAGGGTCCAGTCTGTGACACTACCACCAGCCATGGCGTGGGTAAATACGTCGGATCCATAAGTCATGGCATAACAGCTCATGTAACCTCCGTAGCTAAATCCTGTAATGCATATTTTTGATGGGTCTGCGTTGCCGTTTGCAATCAGCCATTTCACCATCGTGCTGTAATCTTTCATTTCCCAAAAGCCAAGGTTGTGGTACATATAGTTTACCCCTTCTTTTCCAAAATGCCCGCTGGCACGGTGATCCATTGAAACCTGTATCAGTCCTTCTTTTGCATAAAATTGCTGGGTGCCGCCAAGAGACCAGGTATCCATTACGCCGGTGGAATTAGGGCCACCATAAATGGAAACCAATACCGGGTACTTTTTAGATTTATCCATGTTTACAGGCCAGGTAACTTTCATGGGCAAGTCATAAATGCCATCGTCGCTTTTTACACGGATAAGTTCCGTTTTAGCAAACTGGTAGTCATCAAAACTTTCGTCTTTGGCCGACCCCAGTTCTTTAATAATTTTTCCTTTGTTATTTACAAGTGCCAGCCTGTTGGGAGTGGTAGAATTGCTGTAGTTTGTCACAAAATAACTACCGTCTGGCGATACGCTGGAAATGCTGTGGTTAAAATCTCCAAAGGTTAATCTTTCTAATTTTTTGCCATTCAATCCTACCTTATAAAGATCATAGCGGGCGCTGTTTTCCCTGCTGCGGGCGGTAAAATAAACAATCCCCTTTTTTTCATCCACCTTACTGATATTATTTACGGTAAACCTTCCGCTTGTTACAGCATTGATGAGTTTTCCGTTCATGTCGTAATAATAAATGTGGTTCCAGCCATTTGCATCACTCTGTAATAAAAAACCTTTGCCGTTCTCCAAAAATTGAAAACGATCACTTCCCTCCAGATCCACCCAGGTTTTTTGTTCTTCTGTATAAAATGGAGTTTTTGCTCCTGTTGATGGATCAACTGAATACACCACAAGTTTGTTTTGTTTGCGGTTCATCCATTGCACCAACAGATTTTTGCCATCAGGCTTCCAATAAGGCATTCCAAAATACTGGTCTTCTTTTTCATTGAAGTCGCTCCACACGACAGCCCCTCCGTCGGGGTTTACAATACCCACTTTTACTTCTGGATTTTTGTCACCCACTTTCGGGTAACGCCATTTCTCCACATAAGGCCTGAGGCCCTCGCCCCCATCGGTTATCACAAATTCAGGAACTTCGGTATCGTTACTGCGAAAAAATGCGATTTTTTTGCTGTCGGGGCTCCACCAAAAAGCTTTGTACCGGGAGGACCTTCCTAAGATCTCTTCCATATAAACCCAACTGGCGTAACCGTTCAAAATAAGATCGGTGCCATCATTGGTAAGGCGGTTTTCTTTTTTGCTGGCAATATTTACGGTATACAGGTCATTGTTTTTTGTATAAGCAACATAATTACCATCCGGGCTCAGGGTCGGGTTTTTTTCTTCGGCTTCGTCGTTGGTCAGCTGCACTTCGGCACCATCAGCTTTCAGGAAGATATTTTTGTTTTTAATGCTTACGGAAGGTTTGGCTGCCACTTTTGGTACAGTTCTGTCAGCATCAGTAGCCTCTCTCTCGGTACCTTTTTTGGCGTCCACAATCCACTGTTTGCCGTCTTTCATCAAAATGAGGTTGTTTGCATCCAGCCACCTGGTGGCAACGGGAAGCTGGCGGGTAATGCCTTTAAAATTGTTCTTGAAATACTGGTCATCGCTCAGTTGTTTGGTTTGCGCCTGGGAAGCTATACCCATTGGCAAACTGCACAAAACCAGCAGTGATTTTCCTAAAAATTGGTTCATATTGCTTGTTTTAAATATAAGGATGTACAAGATAGTTTTTTTGGTAAAATCACCTGTTCAAATTTGATAAACGGGTAGCAGTTATTAAACCCGGCAGATATAAATAAATAATTTACTATCTTCCTTTTCTGTTTTACCCATCTTAAACCACCAATACTGCTAAAATTAAATGTATGATTGTAATTGCTCTTTACAACCTGAAGGGAGGAGTAGGTAAAACTGCTTCCTGTGTAAACTTCGCCTATCTCGCAGCCGCCGACGGATTCAAAACCTTGTTATGGGATATTGATCCGCAGGGCTCCTCATCGTTTTACTACAAAGCAAAACCCAAGGCACATCCCGGCATTAAAAAGCTGATCACAAAAGATGCGGATCTCGATAATGCAATTCTTTCTACCGATTTTGAAATGCTTGACCTGATACCTGCAGATAATTCGGCAAAAAGTTTTGACGTAATGCTGGACGAAATGAAAGGTAATAAGAGCCGCTTAAAAAGTATAGTGAAACAACTGGATAAAGAATATGACTTCGTGTTTATTGATTGCCCCCCGGGTTTTTCGGCTTTGTCTGAAAATATTTTTCATGCGGCAGATATCGTGCTGATGCCGGTGATACCTACCACGCTTTCTATCCGTACTTATCATATGGTTAAAGACTACTTTAAAGAAAAGGATCTTGACAGCAGCAAAATGATGTGCTTTTTCACCATGGTAGACCTAAGGAAAAACATGCACAACGAAATAATGGAAGAGCTGTACAAGGATAAACGTTTTTTTCAAAACTATGTGCCCTACCTGAGCGATGTAGAGAAGATGGGTATTTATAAAGCCCCGGTAATGGAGTATGCAAATAGTAGTTACGCTGCAAAATGTTACCGGGAACTATGGACAGAGATAAAAGAAGGAGTGGTGGAATAACAGGGCAATCGTAAAAATACCCTGGATTTTATTAGGGTTTTTTCTTCGGGTATGCGTAATCGTTATGGGGTGATTACGCAAGAAATCATAATGAAAAAAAATATATGAAAATTATCCACAGCTCCATGCAATAAAAGTGGATATCATACGCTTATATATCATCACAGGCAATCACAACTTACAGGTTGCCAGCCAATAAACCGAAGAAACCAAGAAACCCCCGCTACTGCAGGCCATTACACAATGGACTAATTGTATAGGTGATTTTCCAAACATTTTAAGGTTTATAAAATCTACTAAGGCCCATTGCTTTTGCAAAGGCTGCAAAAAACATTTTTGTTAGGTACTACAGGACAACGAAGAACAGCCCCGGTATTGGACGGGGCATCTTCTATTGTAGGTATTGTACATTCCCAACATTTTGATGTCTTTAAGGTAACTGATTAACAAGGAAAGCTTTTTGTGACATAAGTTCGGTAATTTTCATTTTCGCACTGTTGTTCGCTGTACGTAACAATAACTTTTTATGAAGACTCGTCTTGCATTCATTTTCATCTTATTTGTCAATATAACAGGTTGTAAAAATTCTAACCAGGATAAGCTAGCGAACCTAATGGAAATGAACCGCCCTGAAAATGTTGGTGAAATATTTCCGATTGAAGGATTTTTAGATACCGCAGGGGTGGAACAAAAAATAGACCTGGATAAAAGCAAACTGACAATTATTGATTTCTGGTTTAATGAATGCCCTCCCTGTAACGAAGAGATGAGCCAGTTCAGAGAATTGATCAAAGGCAAAGAAAAAGATATCGGCATTATAAGTATTTCCATCAGCTCATTTCCCGAATGGAAGAGTGTGTTTTCTTCCAGGCTGAAACGATACAGCTTCCTTAAGGATAGTTTACCGAATTGGAAGCACCTGGTTGTAAAATCCGGGGAAAACCCTGCCCTGCGGAATTCGATTGCCAACGATCGGCACACGGAGTTAAAATCCAGATTAAATGTAAATTCTTTCCCGAGCTATTTTGTACTCGACAATAAAGGAAAAATTATATTGAGACCAGTGAGCGCAGTTAGTTATCTTAAAAAACTACCGTCTTAATTGTTTGCCTGTAAATTTTTTGGTGTTTTATTTTCTTACAACATCACAAAGGCGGCAGCTAATTGGGTGATAAAACCAATTCCGAAGCCACTGTAAATATCTTTATTCGTGTGGTCGCTGATTAACAGCCTTGCGCTACATACCACACCGCTGATCAGTAAAGCCACGGCGAGTGGCCATGTCATCAGCATACTGTTTGACCAAAGTACAATTACAAACAAGCCAACCATTCCACCAAGGCCGATGGCATGCATACTCACTTTGTAATAAATATTGGCGATAAGGGCAGCACTGGAAGCGAGGAATACGCCTAACATAAATGAGGGAAAAATGCGGGGATATATTTCCTGTTCTTTTAAAACAGTAAAAGTCCAAAAGTAAAATATGCCGGAAGCAATGTAGGGAATGATCCTGTCTTTGCGGGTTCTAAGATAGATGGAGTCAATAAACCCCACGCCCTTGAGCAGGAGTACGCAAAACAAGGGATAAAATACAGCATTCTGCGCCACTGTAACAAGGGTACGTATCCGTTCGGCCGACGAAAAACCACTGCTGTAAGCCGGGTGCACAAATAACAAAAACCAGGTAACATACAGTGGAATAAACACCGGGTGGAATACATAAGATACCACATGGGCAAGGCCTTTTAACCATGCAGGCGCACGAAGCGTTTCATGCGTTACTGGTTTTCCATTCTGTGATATTCTCTCTGCAATATTGCCCATCGGGTTATAAAATTTTACGCAGCCTTGCTACCGGTATATTCAGTTGCTCCCTGTATTTGGCCACTGTTCTTCGTGCAATATTATATCCTTTTTCCTGTAACAGCTCGGTTAATCTTTCGTCGCTATGCGGATGTTTTTTGCTTTCTTCTTCAATCAGGTCGGTAAGAATTTTTTTAACCTCCCTTGTACTTACCTCTTCGCCGCTGTCTGTTTGTAAACTCTCGCTGAAGAAGAATTTAAGGCGGTAGGTGCCAAACTCTGTTTGTACAAATTTGCTGTTGGCCACACGACTTACGGTGGAAATATCAAGGTTGGTGAGCTCTGCAATGTCTTTTAAGATCATGGGGCGCAGATCTGTTTCATCTCCCGATAAAAAGAACTGCTGCTGGTAATTCATAATGGCTTCCATGGTGCTCATCAAAGTATTTTGGCGCTGCTTGATGGCATCAATAAACCATTTGGCAGAATCTATTTTTTGTTTGATGAATAACACCGCTTCTTTTTGTCTTTTATCTTTTTTGCTCCCCCTGTCGTAATCTTTCAGCATATCACGGTAGCCTTCACTAATGCGAAGGTCTGGAGCATTTTTACTGTTGAGCGACAATTCCAAACGGCCATTGTTGTTTACAATAAAAAAATCGGGGATTACGTAGTTATTGTTTTTGTTTTCATCGCCTGCATTTCCTCCGGGCTTTGGATTCAGCTTCACAATCTGCTGGATCACTTCCCTTAGTTGATCATCATCAATATTGAGCCCCCTTTGTATTTTTTCGTAATGTTTTTTAGTAAACTCATCAAAATACTTCTCCAGAACTTTTAATGCCAGTTCCACCGGTTGTCCCTGGTCGAGCTTGCGTTCCAGCTGAAGAATAAGGCATTCCTGTAAGTTCCTGGCACCTACCCCTGGCGGGTCAAATTGTTGTATCTGCAGCAGCAACTCAGCAATTTCTTCTTCATTTGTATCAATGTTCTGCCTGAAAGCAAGGTCATCAATAATGGCTCCTATTTCTCTTCTTGAATAACCATCATCATCCAGGCTGCCGATCAGTTGTTCTGCAATTCTTTTTTTGTCTTCGGGGATGGTGAGCATACCTAGTTGTTGCATCATCATCTCTATAAAACTTGTTTCTACCCGGTGGGGAATGGTTTTATTGTCATCCGCTTCCGGGTAATTATCGTCTTTAAGGCGGTAGTCACCCACTTCATCATCTCCTTCATGAACATAATCACTAATATCGATGTTCTCGTAATCTTCCTGGCTGCCGTCCATTTCGGAGTCACCTTCCCCGTTCTCAAATTCAGGTGCTTCAAATTCATCATCGTGCCCTTCTTCTCCCTGTTCAAGCGCCGGGTTCTCTTCCATTTCCTCCTTTATACGCTCTTCCAGGATGGCGGTAGGCACCTGCAATAACTTCATCAGTTGAATCTGTTGCGGCGAGAGCTTTTGGAGCAGCTTTTGTTGTAAACTTTGAGATAATGACATAATCTTTGGTCAGAATTTTTATAGGTGTTGTGATAATTGAGCCGTAAAATTACAATCTGAAACAGTAAGTTATGCCGAAAACTTCAAAATTTTTTATTTTTTGCATGATTTTTGTTGTAAATACAGCATCAGCGCAGCTAATTTCCCCCAAATACAGTGTAGATAAGCTTTTCAAGCCATTAGCAAAAGTAGGTTCCAGCCATTCATTTGCCCCCGTTTATCCACATAATGTGGTTCCGGCTAATTTTTCTTTAAAAAATCTGAGTTTTTTTTGCAGGCAGGAGAAGAGATGGGAAAACCTTACGGGAGTTCCTTTTAAATTCCGGTTAGGGTCGGTACAGTATGTAGACTGGCTGGAGCAAAAGCCCAACAACTGGTTGAAGCCTTGAACCAAACAAGTTATTTCATTGCCGGGGTGGGCGCAGGATATTTAAAATAATTCAGCCTCAGGGTATCATTCCACCCGTTAGGGTTTTTTTGGAAGGTATTACTGTTGTAAAAGATCATCCCATTAATATTTGGCTTGCTGCGCAGCATTTCAATCTGGCGGGGCAGCTGGGTTTTATCTCTCCAGGCTGCATTGGTCCCAGCCCTGTAAATGCCGATGCCGATATAACAGTTTTTGCCATAGGTATTATTGTTCCACCAATCGATCAAGATTTCAAAATCTGCCAGCGGGTGTCCTATTTCCCAATACAACTGCGGCGCCACGTAATCGATCCAGCCCTTGCGCAACCATAATAGTATATCGGCGTACAGGTCATCATAATTAGTTTGTCCACCCTTGGTAATACTCCCGGCAGGATCTTTATCAGCATTTCGCCAAATGCCAAAGGGGCTGATACCGAACTGGCATTTTTTATTTTCTTCTTTTATGGCCCTGCTCAGCATTACAATAATTGAGTCGGTATTGCTCCTGCGCCAGTCATCTTTACGCATCCCATTGCCATATTTGCTGAAACTCGTCGCATCCGGAAACTCTTTTCCAGGTATCCGGTAGGGATAAAAATAATCGTCGAAGTGAATAGCATCTATAGCATAACGGCTCACCACATCTCTTACCACTGCGGTTACATATTTCTGTGCGTCTTTATTGCCGGGGTCAAAATATCTTTTATCGCCGTAGGTTAAAAACCACTCGGGATGCACATTTGTAATATGCGAGGGAGCGATGGATGAAGTATTGACATTGAAAATTGCACGGTAGGGGTTCATCCATGCATGAAACTCCATACCTCTTTTGTGCGTTTCTTCAATCATAAATTTCAGCGGATCGTAGTAGGGCACCGGCGGCTGGCCCTGAACGCCGGTGAGCCACTGGCTCCATGGCTCATAGGGCGATGGATAAAATGCATCTGTTGCCGGGCGTATCTGCACCACCAGAGCATTCATGCCATTATTCTTATGCATGTCTGCGAGGCGGATAAACTCCTGTTTCTGAATTTCACTATTCGCAGTTGGCTTAACCGGGAAATCAATATTGTTTACGGTGGCCACCCACACCCCCCTCATTTCTGGCTTTACACTTTGTGCGGAAGAAGAAAAAAAAGAAAGAAAACAAAAGTTAACAGCAAGGATTATAAAACGCATAGTTATCATTCACGGATTTTATCTAACAATTGGTTTAAGGTACCGGCTTCTTCTGAAGTAAGGTTTTTTAATACAGCATCCATTTCATGTTGCATGGTATCTAACCGCTCCAACAATTTTTTTCCTTTATCGGTGATACACACATCTACCAGGCGTTTGTCTTTAACGCAGGTTGATTTTTTCACGAGGCTTTTTGCAAGCAGGCGATCCACAATGCGGCTGGTATCGCTCATTTTATCGAGCATCCGATGCCGTATCTGTAATGTACTCAACGGCGTACCGGCCCCCCGCAGAATGCGTAAAATATTAAACTGCTGCGGGGTAATATCTTCCTTGTCGAAAAAAGATTTCATTTTTTCGCTCATCCAGTTGTAGGTGTAGATGAGATTGATCGACGCTTTCTGGTGTTCGTTCCGGAAATTAACCTGCTGTATGTCCTGCTCTATTCCCATAAAATTAAATCGCCTGCAATTTACGCAAATTGAATGGCAAGCAACCTGCCAGGGCAAACGCTTAAAGTTAAAAATGAAACTTCTTAATCGCTCTTATGTTGCGGATCGGCCATTTCGGGATCACCCTCGCTGCTATACTCATTAAAATATATCTTAACGAGTATCACAAAATAACTCACGAGCAGGGGTCCGAAAATAAGCCCCACAAAACCAAACAGGCTTAAACCAACAATTACTCCCAACACGGTGATGATGGGATGAATGTCGCCCAGCTTTTTCATAAGACCCAACCTGGTAAGGTAATCAACATTACCTGTAACGATGATGCTGTAAAGCGCCAGGAAAAGCGCATTGCTGTTATCGCCGGAGGCCAGCATAAACAACACTACCGGCACCCACACAATCATGGTGCCCACAATTGGGAAGTAAGCAAAAACACCTGTAACAAATCCCCACAGTCCCCAGTCTTTTACTCCAAAAAGATAATAACCGAGCGTAGCGGCAAGGCCCTGCACCACGCATATAATAGGAATACCCACTGCACTTGCCCTGATCATTGTTTTTGTTTCGGAGGCCAGTGTGTCTACATTTCTTTTTTGTAGCGGAATGATCTTTTGTAAATATCGTTCAACTTCTTTTCCGTTCACTAATAAATAGTACAAGGCAAAAAACATAATGATAAGGTTGGTTAACACACTGGCTGTACTATTTAATATTTTGGGAATACCTGCAGTGATTTTTTGGGAGAGGTTACGGATATTTTCTTCTGTAATTACTTTAATTCCGGTGAAATTTTCAATCTTATCCGAAAATATTTTTGCTCCTTCAATAAATTTATCCTGGTTGTTGGCAAACTCCGTAATTTTTGGAGAAACCAATACAATACTTACGTAAATAGGAATAGAAAGAATGATGAGGTAAATTAAAATAAACAACATGGCCGTCCAGCCTTTTTTCCACTTGCGCCGGTAAATTGCCTGGAAATAATAATTGCGGCTGATGATATACAAGGTAACTCCACCCAACAGGCCGGGAAGAAAGGAGCTAAGGTTGAATAATAATAATAACCCGAGGGAGATGACGAGGGCGAGCAGGCCGAGCTGCAATAATCGGTCATTGAATTTCAATTGATCCATGTGGCGCTATATTTATACTAAAGTACAACTATTGCCACACAGAAACACCTTCCGAGCAGTTGGAGCAAATGTCGATATTTTTTCGGCTCTGCATTATTTCGCTTCTAAACTGCTTGTAATTGGGATTGTGCCAGATGCTTTTGAAGGATTCGTTTTTAAGATTACCCAGCCGATGCATGGCATCTTTATCAAAGCAGCAAGGAACTACCAGTCCGTCCCAGGTGATCACATTGGAATGCCATAGCTTCCAGCAGCGATTAGCCATTTTATTTTTTGCCGAATAACTGCCATCGCCGTTTTTATTGTACCTGCTATATTTACTGATGCTTGGGATTAATTGGTTAGGATCGTTTTCATAATCATATACCTGTGCAGTTTTAAAACGCACTTCATCCACACCTATTTCCTTTGCCAGTTGTTTAATCTCTTCAATCTGGTGTTCATTGTGTTTTACCACCAGGAATTGAAAAAATACAAAGGGTGTTTTACTGTTCAATTGTTTTTTCCACTTCACAATATTTTTTGCACCTTCTATCACTTTTTCAATATTACCCCCAACCCTATATTGTTTATAGGTTTCCTGCGTGGTGCCATCAATAGAGATGATCAACCGGTCGAGGCCACTCTCAACTGTTTTACGTGCATTTTCATCTGTGAGGTAGTGCGCATTGGTGGAGGTGGCTGTATAAATTTTTTTATCAGCCGCATATTTCACCATTTCCAAAAAGGAAGGATTGAGGTAGGGTTCTCCCTGGAAATAAAAAATAAGATAAAGCAGTTCCTTGTGTATCTCATCAATTGTTTGCCTGAAAAAATCCTGCTGCAGCATACCTGTTGGCCTGGTAAAAGCACGCAAACCACTGGGGCATTCCGGGCAACGCAGGTTGCAACTGGTGGTTGGTTCAAATGAAATAGAAACAGGCAAGCCCCATTGTACGGGTTTTTTTTTGAGCAGGCTCACATAATAACTGCTTAGCACTTTAATGCCATTCCACAGCCGGGCAGGGGTGAGTTTGCTTGCGAGGTTAATGCTATCGTTCCAGTTGAATGCCGGCATCCTACAAAAATACCGGTATTTTTTGTTTGACTACCAAAGTATGGCTACGGCAGTTTCTTTTTCCGCTTTTTGTAAATCGATCGCTGGTTTTTCGCCCTTAAAACGCAGGCTGTTGTTGATAAATTTATCGTAGTTTTTAAAGATCACATTTAATGTAATGAAGTTCATCACATAACTTTTTGTTTCTGATGGCAGGCGATGCTGAATATCCCAGTAGGTCGGATTTTTTTTACCACTGGCCGCCATGGCGTTCCACACATTTCCTACTCCCCAATTGTAACTGGCCGCTATCAGCAGCCAATTATTGTTGAGGTTGCGCATACGGGCCTTTAAATATTTTGCTGCCGTGTAGGTAGATCGGGTAAAGTTTTTCCTGTCATCCACTACTACCGGTTTTTTTGCGCTGGTTGATTTTTTGGCCACCGTTTTTGCGCCTGCTTTTTTCAAATGCTGGTCTTCTACAATCCGTAAACCATACTCTTTAGCCACTTCATCCATTATTTGCCAATAACCTACTGCACCTGCTTTTGACACTGCATTAGGGTTAAATGCACTTTCCAAAGCCATCAACACCGCAAACTCGGTGGGTACATCATATTTTTTTAATATTGAATGAATCTTTGGGAAAAAACGTTTGCTTTTATTGTACATCCTTATGATGTAGGCCCTTCTGTTCACCGAAAATTTTTCCATGTAGCTGATCGCTTTTTCAGCATCTTTTTCCAGAACTCCCGGGAACACCACATTTGCCATTCTTATATTGGCGGCAGGCACTGAGGCGCTTGCAACCATTGTTGTTTTTTTTAACGTATCGTTGCTGGCGTAAGAGGGTAGTATGAATATTGCTGTAAGTACTAAAATAATTGCGCCGGAAATTCGTTGCTGCATGGGTCTGATTTTTAAAAAACTGTAAAGTAGCTAACGACCCTGGAGCGATCTTATTGCCCACATATCACGGAAATTTTCGATATTCAAGCCCGGATTTCCGGAAAAAAATGTTAAACATGAAACATCTTTTACAAGTTCTTCTTTTGATTACTGCTGTTTTTATGTCTGCCAATGTGCAGGGGCAGGTAAACTATGAAACAAAAGATATTGCGGCTATGGAAGCAGCGGCCCATGGCAGGCTCGGGATGGGAACCGACCGGGTGCTTTCCTCAAACAATTTCGATGTGAACTATTACCACTGCCAATGGGAGATCGATCCCGCAGTACGATACATTAGTGGATCAGTTACTTGTTATTATACCATTACCCTGGCGGGCAACAGCATTACTTTCGACCTCATGAATACCTTGCAGGTAGATAGTGTAAAGCAGCGAGGTACTCAATTGACCTTTTCTCAATTAAATAACGCCCTTGTGGTAGATTTCCCCATAAATGTAAATGTTGGCACCAGGGATTCTGTAAGCATTTACTACAGAGGGGTTCCGGCAGAAACTGGTTTTGGATCCTTCATTCAAAGTTCACACGCAGGGGTGCCTGTTATCTGGAGCCTGAGCGAACCTTATGGCGCAAGAGACTGGTGGCCCTGCAAAAATGGGCTAGATGATAAGGCCGACTCCATCGATATTTATATTACACATCCCGATATTTACCGGGCAGCATCCAACGGCTTATTGCAAACTGAAAGCCCGGCTGCAATCAATAAAACCATCACACATTGGAAACACCGGTATCCCATTGCTACCTATCTTATCGCTATTGCAGTTACCAACTATGCCGTGTTTAATAATAGTGTACAACTGGGCGCCGTAAACCTGCCGATGCAAACGCATTGTTATCCCGAAAGTTTAGCATTGTTCCAGGCCAATACGCAAAAGGTTTTAGACCAGATGGTTTACTTCCACAACACTTATGGCGATTATCCATTTATTAAAGAAAAATACGGGCATGTGCAGTTTGGCTGGGGTGGTGGTATGGAACATCAAACAGCAACATTTTTGGTAACACCCAGCGAAAGCCTGATGGCACATGAGTTAGGCCATCAATGGTTTGGAGACAAAGTAACTACCTATAGCTGGCAGGACATATGGCTCAACGAAGGATTTGCTACTTACCTGGCGGCAGATTATATGGAAAATAAATATCCAGCAAATGCGCTTGTTACCAGGAAGGCGGTAATTGATAATATTACTTCTCAACCCGGCGGTTCTGTGAGGGTAGATGATACTACAAGCGTGAACAGGATTTTTAACAGCCGCCTGAGCTATAACAAAGGATCGTACCTGGTTTTTATGCTGAGGTGGGTACTGGGGGATGCAGATTTTTTAAGGGCGATAAAAAATTATCACAACGACCCGGCACTAGCCTATGGGTTTGCCAGCACGGCACAATTAAAAGCCCACTTGGAGCAGGTGAGTGAAAAAGACCTTACCAGGTTTTTTGCGCAATGGTACCAGGGGCAAGGTTATCCCAGCTACCAGGTGCAATGGAGCCTGCTGGGCAGTAACGCTGTGAAGATCCAAATGAATCAAACTACTTCCCATCCTTCCGTTTCATTTTTTGAAATGCCCGTTGCATTGAAGTTCAAAAATGCTTCGCAAGAGCAAACAGTGGTCGTTGACCATAAAACCAATGGCCAGGTTTTTATTCGGGATATTGGTTTTCTACCAGATACCGTTTTAGTGGATCCTGAACTTTGGTTGATATCAAAAAATAATTCCACTCAAAAAACTGCTGTAATCAATAGCGGTAATGGCGCTGTAGATATTCACCCCAACCCGGTGGCATCGCCCATGACCGTTTTTATACATGATTTCAATGCCGGCAATGCAGATGTTCATATTGTAAATGCGACAGGGCAACTGATGTATAAAAAGAATGTGGTGCTGGTAAATGGGGCCGAAATTGTACGCATTCCTACCAATAGCTGGGCAAAAGGAATGTATATCGTTCATGTAAAAGCAGGGGATAAAAAAATTATAAAAAGGGTGTTGCTCTAATCAAGTAGATTTGCCCCCTAACAGAAAAAAATGGCGGGCAAAAAAAAGCGATTGGCAAAATATCGTTCAGCATTCTTCATCATCATCTTCGCCATTACTGCATCTGTAGTTTTTTTTAACTGGTACTTCAACAGGCCATCATTCGTTCATTACCCGGCTTTCGGAATACCTATTCCCACCAATTATGCTATTCATGGAATTGATGTAAGCCGCTACCAGAAAAATATAGGATGGGAGCTTGTGAGTGAAATGGAAGTGGAGGGCATCACGATCAGCTTTGCTTTTATAAAAGCTACCGAAGGAATTGGCGGTGTGGATGAAAAATTTGGCCGTAACTGGTTACAAGCCAAAAAGCATAAAATTCCACGGGGGGCTTACCATTTTTTTGTTGCCGGGAAAAGCGGAAGGCTGCAAGCAGAAAATTTTATCAAAACAGTGAGTCTCAAAAAAGGAGATCTTCCCCCTGTGTTAGATATAGAAGAAACCTATGGTACCTCACGGGATGCTTTGCAAAAAGAACTGGATATATGGTTGCAGATAGTAGAACGCAAATACGGCGTGAAACCGATTATTTATACCAACGTAAGTTTTTATGAAAACTATATCGCAGGCAGGTTTGAAGGTTATCCTTTATGGGTAGCGCATTACCTTCAAAAAGAAAGGCCCCGTATAAAGCGCCACTGGCATTTTTGGCAACATAGCGAAACCGGCAGGGTGAATGGCATTGATGCCATGGTTGATTTTAATGTATTCAATGGCAATAGCATTGAATTCGAAAACATGCTCCTCAAATAATTAACTTTGTAAAAAAATAACGATGGGAGTTGAACCAGAAACAAGAGCCTTCTTTATTTTGATTGCCAACAGTATCGGGCTCGTAGTATTGTGGATGATATTAAATGTGTTGTTTGGAATATACCTGGAATATGCTTTTTTTGACACGACACCCAGCTGGAAAAATATCCTGTATTATATTATCTCCATTGCCGGCCTGGTATGGGTTATTAAACGCCTGGTTTCAAAATGGAAGCCTTATGTGTAAGCTGAGGGCTTATCACTTAATTTTAGTTCAATAGATTTTACTTCTTTTATTGCTTTTTTCGGAATTATTCATTGCAGGATATACACCAACTCACATTAGCTACTATGGTCACTTACAATCAACCAAAGGTTGCCAATCTTTTTAAAGAGAAGGGTAAAATGCCCGCCGAGGTTGCCTGCGCTACGGGTGAGATGCCATTTACCAACAACTGAATAATAACGTGCGGATAGTTTTTTTAGTTGGAGGATATCAAAACGCAGTTTGCCCATTGCGCTGGTATCGGGGTAACCTTTTTTGTAATTATTCCAGGTGTTTTGCCAGCCATAGTTCACGCCCGATTTGCCAATAAAAATCAGCGAATCGTTTTTCCAATAGGTTTCCATAAAGCCAGCCAGGTCACCATTATTCCATGAAGTTTTTTGAATTTCCAAAGACTGTAGAATCATTTGCTCGTCTTTAGATTGTGCCCATGTAGCGGTAGCACTTACCAAAAACAATAAAAGGAAGATAGTTCTCATGCATTCATGTTTGATACAAGGTAATAAAGAATTCATCAATGCTCATGGTGATGAGAACGGCAGGTGCTCATTTTACATAAACGATAATTCCTGTAATGTGCGGCCACCATAAAAATTACAGCTGGCACCAGGAAATAGATTTCCTGGCTATGAAAAAATTGTTTGGTTACTAAAAAAAGGAAGCCGAGGCCAAACAGGTAAAACGGTGTAAAGTTTTGGTGATGTTTTCTAAATCCATGCCTCAATGAATAAATGCCCACGAGCAGGGCAAGCACAATCATGGCCCATTCAAAAATTATATTATGTACACCGGCCAGCACCGGCAAACTACTCGCAATTACCGGTAACAAGGCACAGTGAATGGCGCATAATACAGAGGTAAAAATACCTACACCATCCCAATTCATTTTTATATTCATCCGCACAAAATTAGCATTTTTGCAATATTGTTGCAAAAAATAAATTTCCCCTTCTTTTAAGTTGTAACTTTGCCTAGAATTTTACGATTATGAAGAAGATTTGGTTCTATCTCGGCTTTTTTGTGCTGCTATTGGGAGGGTTTTATCTCTTTATTTTTAACGACTATGATTTTTCAGCTTCAAAACTGGAAGTGATAGTAGAGCAGGTGCCGGCTTTTAGTTTTACCGACCAGGATGGAAAACAGGTTACACAGGCAGATACCGATGGTAAAGTGTATGTGGCCGAATATTTTTTTACAACTTGCAAGGGTATTTGCCCACCCATGAACGCCAACATGCGCAGGGTATATGATGCCTATAAAGATGAACCACAGTTTGCCATTTTATCCCACACCTGTATGCCGGAAGTAGATAGCGTACCCGTGATGAAAGCCTATGCCAACAAACTGGTGAATGGTAACCTGGAAAAAAAGGCTGACGGATCTTACAGGGTTACGCCGTTGAAAGGTGCAGAAAATATCGCTTCATCTCATCCCAACTGGTATTTTTTAACCGGCGACAAACAGAAATTGTACGACATGGCCCGCCTGGGGTATATGATAGATAATGGAAAACCAGATTCAACCCAACACATAAACGATCAATTTATTCATACCCAGTTTTTTGCTTTGGTAGATAAATACAGGAGGGTAAGAGGAATTTATGATGGATTAAAAGAAGACGAAGTTCAAAAAATGATGGGCGATATAAAAGGTTTACTTAAAGAAAAAGTTGCTCCGAAGAGATTCATGAGCGGATTTGGTAATAACCCGGGTTAACAATAATGAGCGATCACAAAGATTTACTGAAAAAAAATGGGCTGAGCATTACTGCGAGCCGCAAAAAAATCCTGGATCTTTTTTATGGAAGTACAGGAGCGCTTGCTCATGCAGATATAGAAAAAAATACAGACGCTGCTTTCGACAGGGTAACCGTGTATCGCACACTTCAAACCTTTGTAGAAAAAGGGATCATCCACCAGATCCCCACCACCGATAATTCTGTGCTTTATGCACTTTGCAAACACAATTGCGAGCAGGGACATCATCACGACAACCACGTGCATTTTATCTGCAATAAATGCGACAATACTTTTTGCCTTGACGATGTAACCGTTCCCGAAGTAAAGTTACCCATAGGCTTTGCGCCGTTGCAAAGCGCCATGGTAGTTACAGGTTTATGCCAGGAATGTCGCAAGCCTTAAGCTGGCCTCTTTTTACTCAAACTTTTTTTAGCGGTAAGGTAGTCCAGGAAGTAGATCATTCTTACACTAAGACTATTGAACTGGTTGCCTTCAATGGTTCTGCCAAGGTTTTTGACATAATTTTTTTCAAAGCTTCGGCTAAAGTTCTCGCCAATATCTTTCCACACAATGCTGAAAAAACTGCCTTGTGCAAACTGCCAGTTATACACCAGGTCGGCACTCAGGAAATTATAATTCTGGTTACGATTTTCGTTGTAGGGCAGGCCCGGAGTTTCAAGGTCGCCATTTTGATTTAATTCATAAAACTGCCTGGGGTCTACCTTACTCCAGTAATGACGCAACCTGAGTGTAACCCCCATTTTATTGTTGAAGCTGTACTTAAAATTTAACACGTCTTCCACAGTGTGTATATTTCTTCTGGCAAAAATTACAGTGTCTCCCCTTGTATCGGCCCATCCGCTTGAATTTTTGTTCACAGAAAAATTAATGGAATTATCAATTGTGAACTTACTGCTGAATTGCTGGCGGGTATAAAAAGAAAACTCGTTGTACACATAGTTAAATACGCCACCCGTTCTGCCGAAAGCACTTGCCGTCCAATAGAACTTTTTTCCATAATTACTTTCAAACCACAAGCTGCCGCCCACATTGCCTTTATTGCGGAATACACGACCTGCTTTGCGAGGTTCGTAAAAATCATTCGACCTTGCATTCATACTCAAAGAAAATCCGAACCACCATAATTTTTTCGTTTGTGCGCTACCGTTAACGTTCATGCCGAAGTTCTGGTACATGCGGTCTTTACCTTTTTGAATATCCATTGCTGTTACAAGTTTGCTATGCCACACATTATAATTGAGGCGTAGTTGATTGTACCATTGTTGTTCTTTTGGTTTTAGCCAGTTATAGCCAGCCCACAGGCCATGTTCTAAAAAATTGTTATTGGTGAAATAGCCCATATCACTTTTATCGTAACTGGCATCATACAAATCCTGGTAAACCCTGAAACCGAAACGACCACTTGTTTTGCCGAAGTAGAGTCCATGTGCATACCCGTTGCGGGCCTTGCCAGGCCCTTCGTCATTGATCATACTCACACTCACGTTTCCGCCCAGGTTCCACATATTTTTTTTGTCGTTTAAATCGAAAAGTGCCGCAGTTACATTGGCATCCTTTTCACTTCCGTTCCTGATCATGCTGGTATTCACCAGGCTGATGCTGCTATTATTTTTGAGGGTTTGATCCAGCACAAACACATTGTAGTTGGTGAATGGTTCGGTTTCAATTTTATGTGACTCGCCCGTAGTTTTATTTTCAATACTGGCAAACCGGCTATTAGTGACAGCATTCAATATGCCGATTCCTAAACCCTTCTGGGTTCTTCCACTTATCTTGGTGGCATTAATAAGTTTAGCCTGTTCAGGGTTTTTTGAAATGCGGTACAGGCTTGTATCATAACCATCCAGTACATTGTTATACCCCAATGTTTTTTCTCCCACCCGGCCTATTCTCCTGCTGTAAAACAAATTGCCTTTTGTAAACAGTTCTGTTCCTTCTGTAAAAAATGTCCTGTTTTCATTGAAACGAACCTCAAAGGGAGAAAGGTTTAAAACCCTGTTGTCAGTTTGCACCTGGCCAAAATCGGGGATCAGGGTCATATCAAGTGTAAAAGCCTGGTTGATACCATATTTCACATCCATGCCGCCATTGGCAAAGGCATTGTTGTTTGCCGGTTTAGATGCAGTGGCATCTTCATGATTTAAATACATGGAAAAATAGGGTGAGAACTGCAGTCTCAACGGCGGTTTAATATTTTCAAACCCGGAGATAATACCGCTCTGCGTTAGAAAACCATTTTTATTGGGATCGATCGATTGCCAGAACAACTGTTCATCACTTTTGCGACGCTTGCGCACAATATTCATTCCCCAGTCCTGTACAGATTTTTTTCCAAAGCGGATGGCTGCGTAAGGAATGAACATTTCAAAACTCCAGCCATCGGCCAGCACTTTGGCATTGCTTTGCCACACAGCGTTCCAGCTAAAGTCTTCGCTGTTGTTTTGGCTGGGAGATACTTTTGCATCCCATTGCTCACCAAGGGGTGTAACAAAATACTCGAAGCCGTTTAGCTTATCATTGTAGGTGTCGAAGATCACCCCGGCGAAGTCGTTGTTACCAAAACCGTCACGCCCTTTCAACTCCGTGGCAATACTATCCTTGTTTTTTTCGTGGAAGTATCCACCAATGTAGATGCCTTCGTTATTGTAAAGAAAATAAACCTCCGATGCATTGTCGGGGCTTTCCGGTTTAAAAGCTACCGGCCTTAATGCGGTAAATTTATCGGCGAGCGCACCTGTTTTCCAGGCAGGCTCATTCAGCAGCCCGTCTATTTTAAAAACGGCATCGGTTTTAACGATGTTGACCTTTCGCTGGGGAATTTTGTTTTGCGCAGTTGCTCCCATAGCACACAGGCATAAGAGCAGACAGGCTGTCTGTACTTTTAAAAAATTCATGGCTATACTTTTTGGCTTTGGCTATCATGACCAAATCATGACAGTACGAAATTAAACGTACAGCTTTCCAAAAAGTTACCGCTTATCATAGAAAAATTTTATTGGGATTGCTTTAACATTACCCGCCTCGACTGGACCGAGATGGTGCTAACTTATAAAGAAGTTTTTTTTATTTACTCACCATAAAGGCAATTGGTTGTCGGCGGTAGGCTTTTACCGGTCGATTGTATTGCACCGCAGGCACCCAATTGGGCGATAACCGAATTACACGCATCGCTTCTTCTTCCATTCCGAATCCAAGGTTGGTTTCCGGTTCTATGTCGGAGAGGGTTCCGTCTTTGTTTACGATGAATCGAATGATTACTTTGTACAACCCGTCGTTCGCATTCCGTCGTATAGGCACTTTGGGATTAAGGTTTTTTACAAGGTGTTTTCTCCAGCCTTCAGAACCACCGGGAAATTCTGCCTCTCTTTCATAAATAAAACCAGGAATGGGATTGCCCGATTCATCAAGTGCAACAATATTTTCTTTCCTGCTTCCTGCATCATAGCTGTACCTAATGTACTCCTTGCCGGATGGATAATAATGAATGGCAAAAATCTTTTGTGATTTTGTATCATAAAAGGCAGAATCTTTTAAGTAGCCGCTGCTATCGTAGAGCAGGTGAGCGCCTACGGGTTTTTGCCAGCTGGTATCGGCAAATACTCCCCTTGAGATCAAACGGTTTTTGCTGATAAGATAAGCGCTGCGGTAATAACCGTTCTCACGCTTTTCTACTTCCACCCTCATTGTGGCTTCTTCTTTCGGTACTTTTTTCCTTTTGTCATTCAGCCAGGTTGTTTCGATGGTTTGAGCGGCCACAAATGACGGAATTAAAAACAGGGTGCTGATGATGATAGCAGAGAGCTTTGGCAGTTTCATTGGTATTTGTAAAGTTTTTTAAATAAAGAGATCATTAAACAGTTCCCCTCCGGGAGTTACCGCATATTTTTCCAGGTCTGTAATTCCTTCTTTTGCTAAAACCTCTTCATCAATAAATGCATTGCCGGTGCAGTCGGCCGGTGGTTTTGATAAAATATAATATGCAGCGTCGGCAAGAATTTCCGGGGTCCTGCTCATTTTCATCAGTGTTTCTCCACCCAATAAATTATTAACGGCCGCAGTGGCAATGGTAGTACGGGGCCACAGTGCATTGGCAGCAATATTGAATTTTTTTAGCTCGGCAGCAAGTCCGAATGCAATCATCGTCATATCATATTTACTGATGGTATAAGCAAGGTGCCCTGCAAACCATTTCATATCCATATTGATAGGAGGGGAGAGATTAAGAATATGAGCATGGGTGCTGTTCTTCAAATGTGGTATGCATGCCCGGCTCATCATAAAAGTGCCCCTTACATTGATATCATACATCAGGTCAAACCTTTTCGGTTCTGTTTTTTCTGTATCTGTAAGGTTAATAGCGGATGCATTATTGATAAGGATATCGATACCACCAAAAGCTTCCATGGTTTTATCAATCACGTTCTGCACCTGGTCTTCAAAACGGATATCACATTGCACTGCCAGGGCTTTGCCGCCGGCATCTTCCATTTCTTTGGCAGCGGAAAAAATAGTACCACCCAGTTTTGGATTTTCTTCCACGCTTTTACTGGCGATCACAATATTGGCACCTTTAGCTGCCAGTTTTAAGCCAATGGCTTTGCCAATTCCCCTGCTGGCGCCGGTGATAATGACGGTTTTGTTTTGAAACATATTTTATAATTTGTCAATGGTCATTAAGTCAAAAGTAATTAAGCGAACCAAAAAAAGATTTTACTCAATGACAAATGACCAATGACTTTGTTGAATATTAAAAAATGTAGCTTTTACGAAAGGGTGGCTTCGTGGGTTATATTGGTATTGTACAATTTTGAAATGGGGCAGTTTGCTTTTGCATCAGCTACTGCAGCAGCAAATTGTTCTTCGTTGATGCCTGGCACGGTGGCTTTTACATTAAGATGCGACTCGGTGATGCTGCCATCAGCTAATGTAATATCGCAGCGGGTTTCAATATTGTCGGGGGTAAAGCCTGCAGCATTCAACACAAAACTTAATTTCATTGTAAAACATCCCGCATGGGCTGCAGCCACCAGCTCTTCGGGGTTGGTGCCGGTGCCACTTTCAAAACGACTTAGATATGAATATTGTGTTTTATCCAGCACACCACTCTGAGTGCTCAAATGTCCGTTTCCTTCTTTACCTGTTCCCTGCCATACGGCTGTTGCATTCCTTTTCATAATCTGTGTTTTTTTAGATGAATATATTTTTAGTGAATTAATTTTTTGTATGCTTCTTCATTATAGCCCACAATAATTTTACCATTTGCTTCCACGATAGGTCTTTTAATAATGCTGGTGTGCTGTTGCATAAGGCTGATCGCCTGCGCCGCATCTTTTATATCTCCGCTATTTTCCAGTTCTCTCCAGGTGCTGCTTCGTTTATTAAAGATGGTTTCCCAGCCAGCTGAAGCAGACCAATCTTTTAATTGTTGTGCTGTAACACCCACTTTTTTGTAATCATAAAATTCAACCGGGATGTTATGTGTATTAAAAAATTTCTGTGCCTTTTTAATGATATCACAATTGCCAATTCCATACATTTTTACCATCATACAAAATTAGTGTTCGGGCAGTACTGGTTTGTTTTTCATGATGCCTTCAATTTTTTCCAATACATCTGCTGTGAGTTTTGCCTGTGCATCCAGCGCCTTCAGGTTTTGCAGCAACTGCTGTTTTTTCGTGGCACCTAAAATTACGGTGCTGACATTCGGATTTTTTAAACACCAGGCAATGCTCAGCTCGGCTGTACTTATGCTAAGTTTGGTCGCAAGGTCTGAAAGTTTTTTTACCTTTTTGAGTTTATCATCCGTTATCCAGCGATCCTTTAGCCAGTCAAATCCCTGCAAATCAAAACGGCTGCCTTTTGGAATGCCATCGTTGTATTTGCCACTGAGCAGGCCGGAAGCTAAAGGACTCCAGATGGTTGTACCCATGCCCACGGTGCGAAAAATATCGAGGTATTCTTTATCTAATTTTTCTCTTTCGAATAAATTGTACTGCGGCTGTTCCATGGTAGGGCCAATGAGGCGGTAGTGCGCCGCTACCCTATGGGCTTCCATAATTTCAACACCGCTCCACTCGCTGGTACCCCAGTATAAAATTTTTCCCTGTTGAATAAGGTGGTTCATGGCCCATACTGTTTCTTCAATCGGCGTATTTTTATCCGGGCGGTGGCAGTAATAAAGGTCCAGGTAATCTACCTGCAATCTTTGCAGCGCTTCGTTGCAGGCTTCTATTAAGTGTTTGCGGCTACAACCGGTTTGATTGGGTTTGTTTTCTTTGCCCCTCCATCCCCAGAATGCTTTGGAAGAAACCACATAAGAGGTACGGTCCCATTTTTTCTTTTTCAACACACGGCCCATCATTTTTTCGCTTTCACCCAATGCATATACTTCTGCATTGTCGAAAAAATTAACGCCATTATCATAAGCAATGCCCATTAGTTCTTCGGCTGCTTTATCATTAATTTGTTTGCTGAAGCTTACCCAGCTTCCAAAGGAAAGTTCGCTCACCTGCAAGCCAGATTTGCCTAATCTTCTGTATAACATGTCTCATTTTTTTAGGACTCCGAAGTTAGGCAACAATATCAGAAATAAGTAAGGAGAAATTACATCGGGAACTGCGACGACGGAATTTTTACCGTTCCCGTAACCTGCTTTATATGTCGTTGTTTAAAATCCTGGCTGGCTTCTAAACCAAGCCCGTCAATGTAATGCGTGAGGGTTCGGATGCGAACCGGCTTCTCGGTATAAAATTCCCAGCCAGTACGGCGGCGGTCCCAATATAATTCATCTGTATAAAGTGTTTCCCCTTTGATATTTTTTACCTGTACACTGTCTTTCAAAAACACCACTTCCTGTGTTTCTTTATAACGGCCATACATGGCAGTGAGTGTACTTTCTACCAGGCCGGTAGAATCATTATAAAAATCAACTTTCAGGGTTTTTGGAAATTCGATGTAAGTAACGGTATCCTGCACCCTCAGCATAATGGGTGCTGTAAGAATAGCCTTGGTTTTACCAGAAGTAGTAAAAGTAAGTGTAACCTGTTTGGCTTCTTCTATCCCGATTTTTTTCTTTGAAAGGCTGGCAACTTCCGCTTCATCATTTTCGCAGGAGCATAATGCACAGGCAGCCATGATGAAGATATTTGAAAGAAGCCTATTCATGTGTTTAAAAACTTAGTGATTAACCAGCTGTCAACCTTCAGCCCGGCTTTAGTCGTACTTGGGCTTAATGAACCATCGTGCATTCATGCTCACTCCAATATTCACCCGAATGATGCCTTCCCGGAGGCTGGCACTTTGTTTATTACCTCTTGCTCCAATTTCCACGCCGGTGTTTAACACTACATCTCCATCACGATACAGCTCATAGTTGTTCCGCTGCAGCTTGGTGAGCGGAAATCCTGCGCCAAAAGTTACGGCATAGGCAGAGCGGTTGTTATTGTCTAAATTAATGTAATCACTTCCATAATAGAAGCCTGCACGGTATTTTACAAAGCTCCAGTATTTAGTAAAAGAGGTATTGAGTTTGGCCGGGAAATATTGAACACCACCCCTGATGGTGAAGGTATTTTTTACCAGGTCTTTTTGGCCATAGTAACGATACGAAGCCCAGTTGCTCATTTCAACATCAGCACCAAATAACCAGTTATCATTGGAGTAAGTGAAACCAACACCATAAGTGGCAGGTATTTTTATCCTGCCCTTTTCATCCACAAACGCATTCACCGTGTCGATGCTATAGGTTCCACCTGCGCCGTCGTAAGCAAAGGTTTCATCTATTACATCTCTTCTTGCAGAAAGATTTTGTTGCAGGTTGGCGTATGCACCAAACTTAAGAATGGCTTTGGGTCGGTTGCCAGTGTCTTTATACACTTTTTCGTATTGCGTACCCAGGTTTAGGAACATGCCGCCGTACCTGGTTTGCGTAGCGCTGTTGCTTTTAAAATAAACAACGGTGTCATTTATAAAATTTAATCTCGTGCTATAATCCTTGGTTCCAAATGAATAGCCTGTAGATACGCCAACGCTAAAGTTTTTAAACTTTATACCTGTACTGATGTTGGCCTGTGTTACACCACCATTGCCCTCGTACAAAGTATTAAGACTATCAATATTGCTGACCCTGCTGTTGCTTTCTATTTTATAGTTGATACGGGTTACTGGTCTCAATCCAAAACTGAGCCCCCAGTAATTTCCTTTTGCCTGGAATTTTTTGGAGCCGATAGGGAAACCCATCTGCAAATAAGAGATAACCGTGTTTACGGATTTAAACTTTTCAGGGCTGTTATTGCTTTTCAGGTTGCGGATATCCACCTCTGCGCCAATGTCGAAGGCAGTGTTCCTAAGGTTGCCCAAAGATGCAGGATTTACCAGGTTGATACTTTGAAAGTCTGAATAACCGGCAGAAATACCTCCCATTCCACGATTCAGAATATTTTGATTGGGAACAATATCACCGATGCCATACCGGGAGTAGGGTGAGTTTTCTTGTGCCAGTAAAAGGGTAGAAAAAAAGATAGTAGATAATAATACTGAAATCCTCTTAAGCCCCGCAGTTGTTGGTTTCGCTAAGTGCATACAGACCTTTAAATAAAAAATTATGGTCGGCAAATATCTTGTATTTCAACTGACTGGCAAAATAGGCACTATTACCCCCGGTTAAAACCACGTTAAAGTTCCCGAATTTTTGCTCATATTTTCCTATAAAACCCTCTATTTCACTGATGATTCCGACGATCACCCCACTTTGAAGATTTGTTTTTGTATCGTAGCCGATCAGCGGAAAATTCCAGTCTTGCGACACCAACGGAAGTTTAGCCGTGTACTCATGCATCGACCTGAAACGCATTTCCATTCCCGGGGAAATAGCGCCGCCCAGGAACTGGTGATACTGGTTTAAAAAATTATACGTGATGCAACTGCCCAATGCAATAACCAGGGTATTGTGCCCTGGGAAAAAATGGGCCGCTGCAGCCATCAAAGCAAGCCTGTCTGTTCCAATGGTTTCTGGTTTACCAACCGGGGTGGTAAAATTCAGCTTTGTGTGGTGAGATAATTTATGAAAACGGGTGTGTTGTTGCAGCACTTCTTCCACTGCTGGGTTATGGTTGATAACAGAGGATAAAATAGCATTTTGTGCGCCGGTTGATTGAACGATGCCCGTGATTGTTTCGGCGGCATCATCTTTTAAAACAATTTCTTCTGCAAGCTGGTTATTGTTAAACACGGCAACTTTTAGCCTTGTATTACCGAAGTCGAAACATAAAGTGGTCATGTATTTTGCTTAAGAGAATTTAAAACCTTCCAGGTTTTTAAAATGGCCATTCATTTTTATTTTGCCTTTCAGCAGGTCCATGTGTTCCATAATGGGCAGCACTTTTACCAGGTATCGTTTAATGAATTCTTCCCGCTGCAGTTCCTGCGAAAGTTCCAGCAAATGATATTCATCTTCTATCGGCAGACCTGCATGGTGTGCTATATCAAAACTGCTGAGTTCATTGTCGGGCTTGCCAAAATCTTTTGTAACACCTAGTTTTTCATGTAGCAATCGGATACTATCTAATATCAGCCTCATTTTAGCCGGGCTTCTTTTTGGGATATCGGGTGGGTAATTTACAATGGCCCCGCTGTATAATTTATCTGGCAGTTCTTTGATTACTTCCAGTATTTTAAAAACGGCGATGCCTTCAGTTTTAATATCCATCCTTCCATCTTCGTACACCTTGCTCACTTCTTTTATTTGCACCAGCGTACCCATTTCCGCTACATTATCTTTTAATACGGTTGGTATGCCAAATGGTTTTTGGCTGTTTACACAATCGTTAATGAGCTGCCTGTATCTTGGTTCAAAAATGTGGAGGTTCAGGCTTTCCCCCGGGAATACCACGATGGTTAATGGAAATATGGGAATGAAATTGGTCATGCCTCAAATGAAGGTCAAACTTATTGCGGAAATTCTTGTTTACAAACTAATTTTTTGAAACAAGCACAGCAGTTGCAAATTCAAAAATTTTGATTGAGCCAATAAACCTTTATTTTAGCATGATGTGGCAGGATGTAAAAAAAGATTTGAGTAACCCCGATCGTAAGTCGCTGGCACGGGCCATTAGCCTCGTGGAAAATGATGTGCCCGGTTACGAAGATTTTTTGCGGCACCTGCCTGCAGGCAATATTCCATTGATTGGTATTACCGGCCCCCCGGGTGCGGGCAAGAGTACGCTCACGGACGCTTTAATAGCTGCTTATGTAGCCGAAGGTAAGCAGGTGGCTGTGTTGTGTGTGGATCCATCATCGCCATTTAACCTTGGTGCCTTGCTTGGCGACAGGATAAGGATGAGCGATTGGTACAATCATCCCAATGTATTTATTCGTTCGCTGGCGAGCCGCGGTAGTATGGGAGGATTGCATCCACGCATTATTGAAATAACAGATACAGTAAAAGCGGCTGGCTTTCACCTGGTGATTATAGAAACAGTGGGTGTAGGACAAAGCGAAATTGAAATTGCGGGGCTGGCAGAT
>CBFGLL010000005.1:0-25848 GCA_965649585.1 uncultured Chitinophagaceae bacterium
GCCGGAATTGAGTCACCGTTTGATCTCATGAACTCCAAATTTGGCAGTTATGGTGAAATGAATAATGGCTGGAGCGGAGAAGATGTAAGAGGGTTTTCTAAAATCTTCGGTAACCAGAATAATATTTATGCGTTGGTAAAAGCGGGGCAGGAACAACCTTAAACTATAATTTTAAGTATGGCAAAAATCAAGATAGGCATTATTGGCGGGGCAGGATATACGGGTGGAGAACTCATCAGGATTTTATTGAACCATCCTGATACGAATATCGCTTTTGTGCAAAGCAAAAGCAATGCAGGTAACCCGGTGAGCAAAGTGCACGAAGACCTGTTGGGTGAAACAAGCCTGTTGTTTTCTGCAGAGCATCATTTTGATATAGATGTATTGTTTTTTTGTGCAGGACATGGTGAAGCCATCAGTTTTTTGAAGAACACGGATATTCCTTCTTCTGTAAAACTGATTGACATCGGCAATGATTTTCGCCTGCGACAGGATGCTTCTGTGAGCGGAAGAAATTTTGTGTATGGGCTTCCGGAATTGAATAGAGAAAAAATTAAAACTGCCGATAGTGTTGCTAACCCGGGATGTTTTGCCACGGCTATTCAACTCGGATTGCTACCACTAGCTGCCGCCGGGCTATTGAAAGAAATTTATACCACGGGTATTACCGGTTCCACTGGTGCGGGGCAGTCGCTTTCATCTACTTCGCATTTTAGCTGGAGAGCCAACAATATCCAGGCGTACAAAACATTAACGCACCAGCACCTTGGAGAAATAGGAGAGTCCCTGCTGCAGCTACAACCTTCAGACAATATTGACCTGAGCTTTGTGCCATGGCGGGGCGATTTTACCAGGGGCATCTTTATCAGTTCACAGTTGAATTGTGACCTCACGATAGAAGAACTGTTGCCACGGTACAAACAATATTACGAACTGCATCCTTTTGTAAGCGTAACTACCGACCCCGTGAGCATCAAACAAGTGGTAAACACCAATAAAGCGATTATCCAATTGGAAAAAGTAGGAACAAAACTGGTGGTGCATTCCGCAATTGATAACCTATTGAAAGGCGCAAGCGGCCAGGCAGTGCAAAATATGAATTTGATGTGTGGCTTAGATGAAACGACAGGATTGAAATTAAAAGCAACAGGGTTTTAGTATGAAGTTATTTGACGTTTATCCAATTAATGACATTAACATCGTAAGAGCTGAAGGTTCTTATGTATGGGATGAAAAAGGTATTCAGTATTTAGACCTTTACGGCGGCCATGCTGTCATCAGCATTGGCCATACCAACCCGCATTGGGTTAAGAGGATCGAGGATCAATTACATAAAATCGCCTTTTACTCGAACTCTATTAAAATTCCTTTACAGACCGAGCTTGCGGACAAACTTGGTAAGGTTTCTGGCAGGGAAGATTACCAGCTATTCCTTTGCAATTCAGGTGCAGAAGCTAATGAAAATGCGTTAAAGCTTGCTTCGTTCTACAATGGCCGCAAAAAAGTGATCGCATTTAAAAAAGCGTTTCATGGGCGCACTTCTCTTGCAGTGGCAGCTACTGATAACCCGGCTATCATTGCACCGGTAAACGAAACAGACAATGTACTGTTTCTTCCTTTTAATGATGAATTTGCTTTAAGAGGCGCATTTAACAATCATACCATTGCTGCCGTTATTATTGAAGGCATACAAGGTGTAGGCGGAATAAATGTGGCGAGTGATGCTTTTTTACAAACCATTCGCACGCTTTGCACAGAGCATAATGCAGTGTTTATTGCCGATAGCGTGCAATGCGGCTATGGCCGAACCGGCAAGTTTTATTCTTTCGATTATTCTGGAGTGGATGCCGATATTTATACCATGGCGAAAGGCATGGGAAATGGTTTCCCGGTGGCGGGTATCTCCATAGCTCCCAGGTTTGCTGCAAAACATTATATGCTCGGCACCACATTTGGAGGTAATCACCTGGCATGTGCTGCGGCATTAGCGGTACTGGAAGAGATTGAAGAAAAGAACCTGATGGAAAATGCCATGGAAATAGGAAATTACCTGGTAGGTGAGTTGAAAAAAATGCCCGGTATCATCGAAGTGCGGGGTCGTGGATTAATGATCGGCATTGAATTGCCGGAAGATAAAAAAGACACCAGGAAAAATCTGCTTCATAAGCACCGGATCTTTACCGGCGAAGCAAAACCAAATGTGATACGGGTATTACCGGCTTTAAACATCAGCAGATCACAGGCGGATATTTTTTTAGAAGCTATGAGAATTGAGCTGAGCTAAACAGGTATTTCGATCATTCTTAAAACAACTTTGTAATTGAAACAATTTATTTCTGTTAATGATGTTGAAAGTATCAACGGTTTGGTGGAGCAGGCAATGTTATATAAAGCCCACCCGTTGAAAGATGCGGGCCTGGGTGCAGGCAAAAAGATCGGCCTGTTGTTCCTGAATCCAAGTTTACGCACCCGAATCAGCACACAGGTAGCTGCCCGCAATCTGGGCATGGAAGCTATCGTATTCAATATTGACAAAGAGGGCTGGGCCCTTGAATTTGAGGAAGGAGCCATCATGAACGGAACTACTGTAGAACATATAAAAGATGCTGCGCCCATACTGGGAAGTTATTTTGATATCTTGTGCCTCAGGAGTTTTCCCGGCCTGAAACATAAGGAAGAAGATTATGCCGAAACCATCATCAATCAATTTATTCGTTACGCAGGCATACCTGTTGTAAGCCTTGAAAGCGCCACGCTGCATCCACTTCAATCTCTTACAGATATTCTCACAATTAAAGAAAATATTGCCTCTACTCCTGCTTTGGGAGGGAGGAGACTAAAAGTGGTGTTAACATGGGCTCCACACATAAAACCACTACCGCAGTGTGTGGCCAATTCCTTTTCACAGTGGATGAATGCCTGGGATGAAGCAGATTTTGTGATCACTCATCCCGAAGGTTATGAATTAGATGAACAATTTACTAAAGGAGCAGTCATTACGCATCACCAGGAAGAAGCGTTGAAAGATGGGGATTTTGTGTATGTAAAAAACTGGAGCAGTTACAGGCAATATGGCGCCATGCCTCCGGTGCACGGCGATTGGACCTTATCTCCCGGAAAATTAGCAGCAAGCAATGATGCTAAAATCATGCATTGCCTGCCTGTGCGCAGAAACGTGGAACTGAGCGATGAAATACTTGATGGGCCAAACAGCCTTGTAACACAGCAGGGGGCAAACAGGGTATGGGCGGCGCAGGCGGTATTGTCTAAAATTTTAAAGCCATAAGCTCCATGGAGAAATTGCTTGTTGTAAAAATCGGCGGAAACATAATTGATGATGAGCTAAAGCTTCGGTCATTCATTCAACAATTTGCAGCGCTGTCTTACAAAAAAATTTTGGTGCATGGCGGCGGCAAACTGGCAACAAGGGTAGCCACTGACATGGGTATTCAACAACAAATGCTGGAGGGCAGGCGTGTTACAGATGCCGAAACATTAAAAATAGTAACAATGGTGTATGCAGGATACATCAATAAAAATATAGTTGCTTTGTTGCAGGAACATCATAGCAATGCCATTGGTATTACCGGTGCCGATGGCAATGCTATTCTTGCACATAAAAGAGTTCACCCTACCATCGACTATGGAATGGTGGGAGACATTGACGAAGTGAACAAAACCTTTTTTGATACACTACTGCAGCAGGAGGTAGCTATCGTTGTGGCTCCACTCACCCACGATGGTAGAGGAAATTTGTTGAACAGCAATGCAGACACTATTGCACAGGAAGTTGCGAAAGCCATGAGTGAACTATATGAAGTACAACTTGTATACTGTTTTGAAAAAAAAGGAGTGTTGGCTGATGCAACAGATGAAAATAGTTGTTTTCCTTCATTAACAGCTGATCGGTTTCAACAACTGAAAGCTGATGGCATCATCAACCAGGGCATGATCCCGAAATTAGAAAATGCTTTTGCTGCTATCAATGCAGGTGTTGCGGCTGTTACAATTGGCGATGCATTGGAGTTAAATCAATTATTGAGTCAACAATCCGGAACCCTTATTACAAAGTGATTCAACAACATTCCATATTATCGGGTGATGCGCTGCGGCTGTTGGAGCAACTGATTTCAATACCTTCTTTAAGTAAACAGGAAGATAAAACTGCTGATGCTATTGAGGCATTTATACAAACGAAAGGGTTGCAGCCAACCCGGCTGAAGAATAATATCTGGCTGTGCAACCAATATTTTGATGCTGCCAAACCATCCATCCTGCTCAACTCCCACCATGATACCGTTGCAGCAAATGCTGCCTACACAAATGATCCGCACAAGCCCTTCATTAAAGAAGAGCGCTTATACGGGTTAGGAAGTACAGATGCCGGGGCTTCGCTTGTTTGTTTACTTGCGACCTTCCTGTTTTATTGCCATCACACCGATCTTCCTTATAACCTGGTTTTTGCTGCAAGTGCTGAAGAAGAAATAAGCGGACCAAATGGCATAGAGTTATTGTTTAAACAAAATAATTTTGCAGGACTTTTTAAAACAGAAGGCAGTTTTGCAATTGTGGGCGAGCCAACAGAACTTCAGCTGGCCATTGCCGAAAAAGGCTTGCTGGTGCTGGATTGTACTGCCATCGGTAAGGCAGGCCATGCGGCCAGGGAAGAAGGGGAGAATGCCATTTACAAGGCTATGAAGGCAATTGAATGGTTTAGAACATTTCGGTTTGATAAAGTTTCGGAAACACTTGGTGCGGTGAAAATGACTGTTACTTCTGTTCACACCGATAATACGACACATAATATTGTGCCGGCCAGCTGTAATTTTGTTGTAGACATCAGGGTAACCGACCAGTACACACATGAAGAGATCATGGAGATCATATCAAAACATGTGGACGTAGAAATATCAGCAAGGAGTACAAGGCTGCGCTCCTCATCTATAAACATAAAACATCCTGTAGTGCAGGCAGGCACCTGGCTCGGGAAATCCACTTATGGTTCCGCCACCAGTTCCGACCAGGCTTTGATTCCATTACCATCGCTTAAATGCGGGCCGGGATTTAGCGGGCAAAGCCATAGTGCTGATGAATACATTGAAATTCGTTGGATACCGCAAGCTGTAGATTTTTATATTGCCTGGCTGGAAAAACTTTTTTTATCGACCAACCGGCAGCAATCATCAATCGTAAACCATCCACTAAAATGAAACTCTGGCAAAAAAATACCGATAGTAATAAAGCCGTTGAAAGTTTTACGGTAGGCCGTGATCGTGAATTTGATCTTATGCTAGCGCCTTTTGACGTACTCGGCAATATGGCGCATGCTACCATGCTGGCCAGTATTGGCTTGCTTACAACAGGAGAGGCGGTAGCCCTTAATGCAGAACTTAAAAAAATATACAAGCGTGTTGCTGATGGTGATTTTACAATTGAACAAGGGATAGAAGATGTGCATTCGCAGGTTGAGTTCTTGTTGACCGAAAAACTCGGTGATGTTGGCAAAAAGATACATGCTGCCCGCAGCAGGAACGACCAGGTGCTGGTAGATATTAAATTATTCCTGCGCCATGAAATAACGGAATTGGTGAAACATGTAGATCAGTTTTTTGCCTTACTTCAGCAAAAAAGCGAAGCGCACAAAGATGTGCTGCTGCCCGGTTATACGCATTTGCAAATGGCCATGCCTTCCTCTTTTGGTCTTTGGTTTGGCGCCTATGCAGAAAGCCTTGTGGATGATATGCATGGTTTAAAAGCAGCCTATACGGTAGTAAATAAAAATCCTTTGGGGAGCGCCGCAGGTTACGGATCTTCATTTCCCATCAACAGAACAATGACAACAGAGCTTCTTGGGTTTGACGATTTAAATTATAACGTGGTATATGCGCAGATGGGCCGGGGAAAAACGGAACGCATGGTGGCTCAAAGCCTGGCAAATGTGGCAGACACGCTGGCAAAACTCAGCATGGATGCATGCCTCTACCTCAACCAGAATTTTGACTTTATCAGTTTCCCTGCAGAATTGACTACCGGCAGCAGCATTATGCCACATAAAAAAAACCCGGATGTATTCGAACTGATCCGCTCCTACTGCAATCGCATAAAAGCTTTGCCAAACGAGATTAGTGTGATGACCACGAATTTGCCGAGCGGTTATCACCGGGATCTGCAGTTGTTAAAAGAAAACCTGTTTCCCGCTTTTAGCACATTGCATCAATGCCTCGAAATGGCTACGCTCATGCTGCAAAATATCCAGGTTAAAAAAGACATTCTCAAAGACAAAAAATACCAATACCTGTTTAGCGTAGAAGCAGTAAACAACCTGGTACTACAGGGAATGCCATTTAGAGATGCTTACAAAAAGGTTGGATTAGATATCGAAAATGGAAATTTTTCATACGATCATTCCCTTCATCATACACATGAAGGCTCCATCGGAAACCTTCAAAACGAAGCAATCGCCCTGCAGATGCGGGATGTAGTTCAGTCTTTCAATTTTGGCAAAGTGGAAGCAGCATTGAACCGTTTATTACTGTAAATTGCCACACTTATTATATTTTTTTAAAAAGTAAATGGTTGCTATGGCTTCAATGCCCAAAAAACGCATTGCAATTTTTGGTTCCACAGGTTCAATAGGTACACAGGCGCTTGATGTAATTCGTTCTCATGCAGAAACATTTGAAGTTGAAATTCTTACTGCGCAAACCAACAGCCAGTTGTTAATTGAGCAGGCCCTGGAGTTTAAGCCGAATGCCATTGTAATTGGAGACGAAAGTAAATATGCTGCGGTAAAGGAAGCGTTGGCAAATACTGACGTAAAAGTGTTTGCTGGTGAAAAAGCATTAGAAGAAGTGGCAGATTTCGACAGCTATGATATTATGCTTGCAGCCATCGTGGGTTTTGCCGGTTTGAAACCCACTTTAAAAGCTGTGGGAAAAGGAAAAACCATTGCGCTCGCCAACAAGGAAACGCTGGTGGTAGCGGGCGATTACGTGATGCAGAAAGCGGTGGAACACCGTGCGCCTATCATCCCGGTAGATAGTGAGCACTCGGCCATTTTCCAATGCCTGGTAGGTGAATCGAGAAACCCGATAGAAAAGATCATTCTTACTGCAAGCGGGGGACCTTTTTTAGGTAAGAAGCCAAACTTCCTGGTGAATGTAAAAAGAGACCATGCCCTGCAGCATCCTAATTGGAACATGGGAGCAAAGATCAGTATCGACTCTGCAACGCTCATGAACAAAGGCCTCGAAATGATAGAGGCTAAATGGTTGTTCAATTTAAAACCAGACCAGGTAGAAGTTTTGATACATCCGCAAAGCATTATCCATAGTATGGTGCAGTTTGAAGATGGAAGCATTAAGGCTCAAATGGGTTTGCCGGATATGAAACTGCCTATTCAATACGCATTAGGTTTTCCCGGCAGGTTGAAAAACGATTTTCCCCGCATGAATTTCAGGAAATATCCTATGCTCAATTTTGAAGAACCAGATTATAAAACCTTTCGCAACCTGGGCCTGGCCATTGAAGCCATGAAAAAGGGTGGTAATATGCCTTGTATCCTAAATGCTGCAAACGAAATTGCCGTTTGGGCATTTTTAAAAAACAGGATCGGCTTTTTAGACATTACCGCAGTCGTAGAAAAGGCAATGGAAAAAATTAACTTTATTGAATCACCTTCCCTGGAAGAATATTTTGAAAGCGATGGGGAGGCCCGTAATTTTGCTGCCTCCTTAATGAAATTTTAAAGGACTAAAAAATAACATGAACATATCTTTATTAGCTATTGTGTGGAGCGAAGTGGGTTTACTGGTAGCTCAACTATTATTATCCCTTTCTATATTAGTGATCCTGCACGAGTTTGGTCACTATATCACTGCAAAATGGTTCAAGTGCAGGGTTGAAAAATTTTATCTCTTCTTCGATCCCTGGTTTTCTCTTTTTAAAAAGAAAGTGGGCGAAACTGAATACGGCGTGGGTTGGTTGCCATTGGGTGGTTATGTAAAAATCAGTGGAATGATCGACGAGAGTATGGACAAAGAGCAAATGAATCTACCACCACAGCCACACGAATTCAGGAGTAAGCCGGCCTGGCAGCGACTGATCATTATGCTGGGCGGTGTTATCATGAACGTGTTGGTAGCTTTTGTGATCTATGCATTTATATTAATGGTATGGGGAGAGAAAAAAGTAGAGCCCGGTTCACTCAAATACGGTATCTCCTTTAACGATCCCATTTTTCAATCATTAGGATTTAAGAACGGGGATAAAATTGTTGCGGTGGATGGAGAACCTGTGGATGATTATTATGAAACATTAAAGCAGTTGATTGTAACTGACGAAAGTGTTACCATCATCAGGGATGGAAAAGAAATGAATCTTACCATGCCGGTGGACCTCATCGGGCAGATAGTTGAAAAAAGGAAAAAGTCAGACAGGCCCATCATTTCTCCACGGGTTCCGGCAACAGTTTCGTTGTTGCTCGATAGCAGCCCCGCAAAGATTGCCGGCCTCCAGGTTGGCGACCAGATAACGGCCATCAATGGTACTCCTACACCATATTTTGATGAAGCTACTAATGTACTTGCGGGCAAAAAAGCAAACGACTCGGTGCTGTTAAGCGTCAACCGAAAAGGTTCCAATATAACTATTCCAACAGTTTTGATGGAAGCTGGTAAAATTGGTTTTAATGCCCCCATGGTTCCCGAAGAACTGGATAGCCTGGGTATCATAAAATATTCTGTAACCAAGTATGGATTTTTCGCTGCTTTTCCTGCAGGTGTAAAAAAGGCGGGTTACGAGTTGAGTTCTTATGCGAGCCAGTTCAAAAAAATCATCTCTCCTTCAACCGGTGGTTTTAAAGCGGTGGGCGGTTTTAAAGGGATGGCAAAAGTATTCAACAAATATTATTGGGATTGGGAACAGTTCTGGACCATGACTGCCTTTTTTTCCCTAGCACTGGCTTTTATGAATTTATTGCCTATTCCCGGTTTGGATGGCGGCCACGTTTTATTTACGCTGGGAGAAATGATCACTGGCAGAAAACCAAGTGATAAATTTTTAGAATACGCACAGGTTGCGGGTATGATCCTTTTATTTGCCCTCATGTTGTTTGCTAATGGAAACGACTGGTTTGGTTGGGGTAAAGGCAAATAGCAGCCTTACATTTTTTCAAGGGGGGTGGAGTGAAGCATTTGAATCTTCCACCTCCCTTTTTCTTTTTGCAGCACAGCAGATTCTATCCATTTAGAGATTCGCTGTTTATCTCCTTTGGAAAAAATTGCTGTATTATGATAACTCACCCATACCATGGAGCCTTTCTGTTCCAGCCTGATGAACTCAAATTCATTCACTCTTTTAATGCCAGCATTTTTGCGTGGCATAATGCGGTTTACGAGGGTATCCAGGTTCCAGATTTCTCCATCTTCCAGCAAATGAAAGTCAGTGGTACTGTAATATTGAAGGCTGTCGGCATCAATCAATGACAAGCCATTAAAAAAACCAGTTACGGCATTTTTAATTTTTTCCTGGTCGTTTTGTGCCGAAGCACTTGTTGTTGCAAACACAAATAGCAGGCTGATGGTAAAAAGCTTTGTCATATGCGATTTATTTAAATGAACACATGATAAATGTAAAACAAAAACCTCCGCACTGTGCGGAGGTTTCTACTATTTTTTCCTGGTAGCTTTTTTCGTGTTAGTTTCCGTATTGGAGTGCTGTCGCCCGGCATCGCTGATGGCCCGGTGAATAATGTATTCTATTTGCCCGTTTACGCTCCTGAACTCATCGGCAGCCCATTTTTCCAATACTTTAAAAGTTTCGGGATCAAGACGAAGGATAAAATTCTTCTTATTACTCAAGTTCTGTTCGTTTAGGATTATTGGTACAAAGTGCCGGCGTTTAAAATAGGTGTGGCTGCTTTTTCGCCGCAAAGTACTACCATCAGGTTGCTCACCATAGCTGCTTTTCTTTCGTCATCCAGCTCAACAATGTTTTCGGCTGATAATTTTTTAAGCGCCAGGTCAACCATGCCTACGGCACCTTCTACAATTTTGGTTCTTGCAGCCACAATCGCTGTGGCCTGCTGCCTTTGCAACATCGCCCCCGCAATTTCACTCGCATATGCCAGGTGACTTATCCGGGCTTCTAAAATTACAATCCCCGCAGGAAAAAGTCTTTCTCTTAATTCTTCTTCTAAAATATGATTTACCTTATCGCCACCTTCCCTAAGTGTAATGGTGGCTAACTCGTCTTCGAGGTTGTCGTATGGAAAACTCACAGCCAGGTGCCGGATAGCCGCCTCACTCTGTTTTTTAACGTAATCATTATAATCTTCCACTTCAAAAGCAGCTTTATAGGTATCACCCACTTTCCATACCACCACAGCACCTATTTCAATGGGATTGCCCATCTTGTCGTTTACCTTAAGCGTTTGCCCCTGCAGGTTTTCTGCACGCAGGCTCACTTTATGTGTGCCATACAGCGGGTTGATAAAAAACAATCCGTTGTCTTTTACTGATCCCACGTATTTACCAAAAAAAGTCATCACCCTCGAGTGGTTGGGTTGAATGATCATTAATCCTTTTGCCAGGAACATTGAAATCAAGATGCTCACAATGCCCGCAACCAGGTACCATTGAGATTGCTCTGCTTTGCTGATACCATAGATGCCTGCACCTAATAAGAGCAATGCAATTAACAAGGCTAAGAAGCCGGAGATGGGTTTTACAATCTTTTCCATAACAGTTCGTTTGATATTAAAATGATATCAAAAATATATTATTTTTTTTGTAATTGCAAGTGTTTGCTCATTTATTTTATCATTCCCATGCGAATCGCTATTTTAGCTGATGCGCTTTTTTAATAAGTTCATTTTCATCTGCAATATTTGTTTTTTTGCCGCTGTTGTCCTTCGCCTGGTGGAAATAAGCCGCAGGAGCAAGGGTTTTTCGGAAACGGTAATTCCATTGCCGGCACTGCAGGGTAGCATCGTGGTACTGGGTTATGTTGCTGTAATTTTCAATTTTTTGTTTGTGTTGCTCATGATAACACAGCTCATTTCAGGAAGGGGCCTGGTAGCGCCAAAATGCATGACTTTATTTAATATGCTGATGTTGCCGGTACAGGTATGGTATTTCTTTTTCAGTAAATTTTAATGTATGATCAAGGGTATTCTCGATAGCAGGGGAACTAAGTTGTTCATTGTATTGGCCGGGTTTTTTATCAGCAATGCATTGATCGCCGAAGTGATCGGCGTTAAAATATTTTCACTGGAAGACACCCTGGGTGTGTCACGTGCAGAGATTCCTTTGTTTGGAGCTGAATTCAGTTTTCATCTAACGGCAGGTGTGTTGCTGTGGCCGGTGGTATTTGTAATGACGGATATCATCAATGAATATTACGGTCCAAGAGGTGTTCGTTATTTGTCGTACCTCACCATTGGGTTGATTGCTTTTAGTTTTATTGCCTACAATGGAGCCATAGCCCTAAAACCTTCTGAATATTTTTCTATCGGGAATGGTATTGACAATCCTGATGGAGCATTCAGGGGAATCTTTGGCCAGGGGCTTTGGATCATCGTGGGCTCCATCGCCGCTTTTTTTATCAGCCAGTTGTTAGATGTTTTTATTTTTCATCGGATCAAAAAGCTCACCGGTGAAAAGGCCATCTGGTTAAGAGCTACAGGTTCCACTTTAATTTCGCAACTCATCGACAGTTTCGTGGTGTTGTTTATTGCTTTTTATGTAGGCCGCCGTTTACAACAGGGACAGGGCGATGCCTGGAGCATGCAGCAGATACTTACTACGGGCACGGGCAACTACATATATAAATTTATCGTGGCACTGCTGATGACCCCCGTTATTTACGGAGTGCATTACTTCATTGAAAAGTACCTGGGCAGTTCTACCGCAGCGGCTATGAAGGCAGAAGCCATGAGTAGTAAAGCAGCCTAGACGATCCGCTTTTACTAAAAAAAATTAAATTGCCGCTGTAATAAGAAAGTATCCCCGGGGTAAATATGACCAGACTTATTTTTTTTATCGTTTTATCCTTAGGTGTTGTAACTGCGTATGCACAGCAGCAACCCACAAAGGATAGTTTTTTTTTAGCGAAAAAGAAAGGTTTACTCGGCCGCATCGGGAAAAGTATATCTACCAACGATACCTATGTTGCTCCCAAAAAAAATACAGACCCCTACAAACAGTATGCAGGCAAAGTGATTCGGTACATTATTGTGAACCCCGCCGGGTTCAACAATCGTATGGGAAGTTCTGCGCCACTCCGTACAAATTTTTTTATTAATGTAGCAGAAGCCCTGCATATTAATAGTGATGAACCACTCATTCGCAAAAATCTTTTTTTCAAAGAAGGTGAGCTGTTTTATCCTTTACAGGTAGCCGATAATGAACGTTTTCTTCGTACACTGGAATATTTAAGAGACGCCGAAATAAAAGTATTGCCAGATGAAAGCACGCCGGATTCAATAGATGTTGTGGTTTTAACCAGGGATGTATTTTCAATGGGCGGGAGCCTGCACAACCTCAGCCCCAGTAAGGTGGATATAGATGTGGTAGAAGAAAGTTTAGCCGGCACCGGCAATAATGTTACGCTAAATGCTTTGTACGATAAAGACCGCAGTCGCAAATGGGGCCACGGGGCATCGTATATGCAGCGAAATATCAAGGGCAGTTTCGTCAACTTTACAAACGGTTTTAAAACTTACCAGGATGCATTCAACAGCGGTAGGGAAGATGAACTGGTGATATTCTCCAAGTTGGAACGACCGATGGTGAGCCGCTACACTGCAGTAACAGGTGCGGTAGAAGTGAGCTACCACAAAACCACCAACCATTATGTGTCTGATTCTCTTTATAATACCGATTTTAAATACAGTTTCATCAATACCGATTTGTGGACGGGTTTCAATTTTGGATATAAAAAGGCGATCAAAAAGGATTATACCAACCAGTTCCGCCACTTTGCTGCACTAAGAACTTTTTTCAATTTTTTTTATGATGTGCCGGATAAGTATGACAATACTTATAATTATCAATACGCCAACCTCAATGGATTTTTAATGTCGTACAGCATTTTCCGGCAGAATTTTTATCGCACCAATTTTATTTATGGCTTTGGTAGAAACGAAGACGTACCCGAGGGACTTAAAGCCAGCCTGATTGGTGGTTTCACAAATAAAGAAGGCGAAAAACGAACCTATTTTGGCACCGAGCTGGAGTGGAGTGAAGTGAATAAACGGAACCGCTTTTTTGCCTATACCTTACGGGCAGGAGGTTTTATCAATAAAAATGAATGGCAGGATGTTGACCTGTTGGTGGAGCTTAAACATTTCGGTAGACTTCACCAGCTCAGCAATACCTGGTACAACCGCAATTACCTGGATGTTTCTTTTACCAGGCAGGTGAATCCATTTTTAAACGAACCGCTATTTATTAATTCTGCCTTTGGCCTTCCCAGTTACCAGCGTGGATTGCTGGAAGGAAAAATGCGTACTGCATTCAGAATGGAGTCGGTGTTATATCACATGAACCGTTTTTTAGGTTTCAGGTTTGCCCCTTTTGCCACGGCCGACCTTGGCATTTTCCAGGAACTTGGAGAACCCTTAAAAAAAGCCAGCGGGTACCCCGTGCTTGGTGCGGGTATTCGCAGCAGGAATGAGAGCCTGGTATTTGGTACCATGGAAGTAAAAGCCCTTTACTTTCCTCGTCCCATCGACGGAATGAAAACCTTTAGAGTGGAGTTTGGCACAAATCTTCGGTTTAAGTACAATAGCGATTTCATCCGCCGGCCCGATTTTGTAAGTCCAAATTAAACGCATGTACACAAGGGAAGAAGCATCTGCCATCAAAGAAAGATTCTGGACGAGTTTTGGTCGCTATATGGCGCCCATTCTTTCGGCAGAAGGATTAAAACAAAACTGGATCAATTACAAGACCGGTATCCCGCAAATATTTTTCAGGATGGATGCCACTAAAAAAGAAGCCAGCATCGCCATCGAGATACGGCACAAAGATCCATTGCTCGCCACGGAACAATACAGCAAAATGCAACTGCTAAAACCTGCGTTTGATGAAATAATGCAGGAAGAATGGGAATGGAATGAACTGGTTGAAAATGAATTTGGTCAACCCATCAGCAGGATAGAAATAAAACAAGCCCCGCTCAATATTTTTAAAGAAACCGATTGGCCAGGAATCATCTCTTTTTTAAAACCACGCATCATAGCGCTGGATGCTTTTTGGAATGAAAATAAGTTTGTTTTTGAAACTTGACTAAATTTATAACCCGATTCAATTTTCAAAATAAAATACACAACATGAAAAAAATCAACTGGCTGCTTGCAGCGGTATTACTGCTCAGCATGTTCACTGCCTGCGAAAGCAAAAAAGAAAATAAAGTTGAACAAGAAAATGAAAAAGCTATGCAGATAAAAGAAGAAACAATCAGTTATAGCCTGGACACGCTGACCATGAATGGTTACGCTGCCTGGGATGCTTCTTCCGATAAAAAAAGGCCGGTAGTAATGGTGGTGCATGAGTGGTGGGGTTTGAATGATTATACCAAAAGCAGAGTAAAGCAACTGGCAGAGTTGGGGTATTATGCATTCGCCGTGGACATGTTTGGCAATGGTAAAACCGTGGACAATCCCAAAGATGCGCAGGCCCTGGTGACTCCTTTTTACATGGATCCTTCATTTGGTAAGGCACGTTTTGATGCAGGGCTGGCCAAAGCATTGAGCAGTGCTGCAGCAGACAGCGTTAATGTTGCTGCAATTGGTTACTGTTTTGGCGGTACCCAGGTGCTCAACGTGGCTATGCTGGGAGATAGGTTGAATGGCGTAGTAAGTTTCCATGGAGGTTTAGAAACTGCCCCGGCTAATAAAGACTTGCTAAAGGCCCAGGTACTTGTATTAAATGGAGATGCGGACCCGATGGTACCTGCAGACCAGGTGGCTGCCTTTAAAAAGAAAATGGATTCAATTGGCGCTAATTATAAACTCATCAACTATCCCGGAGCCACGCATGCATTCACCAATCCCCGGTCAACGGAGGTTGGGCAAAAATTTAATATTCCTATCGCCTATAATGCTGCTGCAGATTCAGCTTCCTGGAACGAGATGAAAACTTTTTTCTTACAGGTTTTTAAATAGTATTATTGGAAAAAGTAAAAGGGACAAATGTTGAAAATTTGCCCCTTTTTTATTTCGATATCTTTTTACAACCATGGTTTTGCACCTATCCTGCAATGATCGTATTCAAGAGAATTTACATTGTATTGCAGGTCCATATTGCCTGCGTGTTTATCAGCAGCACGATTTATTTTTTCCTGTTTTTTTAAAACAGCATTTAATTCATTTAAAAACTTTTTTCTTTTATCGCCACTCATTTGCCCGCAGTTGAACATGACGGCATATTCTCCTTCACGGCCGCAACCACTATACACTACGCCAGTCACCCTCGTTTTGTTTATTTTATTAAAGTTCACTGCCCATTTTTTTAAAAAGGCGTCACTAACGGGTCCGCCGGCCATACTGCCGAAGGATACTGCTACCGGGTAGGTTTTGCTACCATCATTAGCCATGCTGTTGAGGGTAATTGCGGTAAATAAAAAAAGGATAAAACTGAATTTTTTCATATGACATTGTTTGATAAATATATGCATTTTTCGGGCCTAAATTAATGGTGAACCAACAATGCTGTTGATAAGTTTACGTTAATGTTCAACCGTGAGCTGCCCGGCAGGGGCATTTACCTGCACATTACCAGTGGGATGAACATTCAGCGAGGCAATATTGCGGATATCACTTACCGTTATAATATGGCCAGGCATTACCCATGCTGTGTCTGAGGCCAGGGGTACAGCACCCGTTTCCCATACCTGCGGATCATTCCAGTTGCCACTGGCAACCGTTCTCACTAATTGCGGGCTGCAGTTGTAAATAGCGGCAAAGCCACTCCTGGTGGTGGCTCCGTCAGTAAACACCCTCACAGTCATTACACCACTACTGGCAACTAACTGCGGGGGCAAACTGTTTCCACTGAATCGCCCGATAGGTGCGCTGTTGGTATCGGCACCATTATATACCCACAGAGAATCCCAGCCGGCTTCAAAGTCAAAACTTAAAAACCGGAGTGAAACGGCCACGGCTCCCGGCGGATCAATCGTAAAAAAGTAATTAGATCTATTAACATAATTGTTCAAGGGTCCACCCATATCGTAAAGTGTATCCCTGCAGGGGCGTACAGGGCAATTGGAAAGGTTGTTGTTTACCAGTTCCCACAATTCAGGGTAACCTGCATCGTATCCCAGGCGCCACATGGCACCGCCGGCTATACGTTGCTGGCGAATGAGATCATACTTGTTCTGTAAACTATAAACATCATCAATAAATTGCTGGTTGAACACCGCATTTACATCATTAAAACAATGATAGGCTGCGTGCGAGTAAGGGTCCCGCATGGTATTGGAATAATACCCGCTGCTATTGTTCCTGTAGTCAGCATAGGTTTGTGTACTGATGCGTGGACCATCACCCACACCTGGAAGCGTGCAGCCATTTAGGCTCTTCCACCTAAACCCATAATAGGGCATTGCCAGAATTATCTTGTTTCTTGGTGCAAAACGTACGAGGGAATTTAAATCATTGGCCACATTGCCGTGCCCATAGGGATCGCCCGCCACCGCAGGAAACTGCCATGTAGGTGCAATGGGGCCCGGATAATTCTGACTGCTCCAGTAATAATCATAACCCATTAAAATGAGGTAATCCATCACATTGTTCAACCCCGTGATATAGGCATTATTGCTTGCATGGGCGCCTTGTATATCAACCGACATTTCTGCGCCTGGTCTTGCCGCTAACAATTGCGTTCTCAGGTTACTCAGGAAAGAGAGATATGCCGGTAGAATAGTGGAAGTAACTATAGCGCCCCCTTCAAAGTCGATATTTAATCCTTTTACATCGGCCGTTACCACATGGTTTACCAGGTTTGTGATAAGGGTTTGCTGCGCAGTGGCATTGCCAAAAAATGAACCGAAAGTAGTGGAAGTGCCAAAAAATGTTACAGCCAGATTTACATTTACCCCGTTTGCTTTGGCAGCAAGGACCGTAGCATTATTCCCCCAGTTTACCAGTTGGGCAGCATTCACGGCATTGCCGGTTAAGTAGTCAACCTGGTAAGAGAAATAGGAAAGATCCGTTAATGATCCCCATACATAACTCGCCGATGAAGTGCCATGCGCATGCCAGCCAAACATTTTTTTTGTAAGCGGGCACACCAGGTTATTCAGGCGCCCCACCTGGGAGTTGTTATTGGCACAGTCGCCATACCAGGCACAGCGCAGGCTATCCCATGATGCAACAGGATAAGCTGCCAATGCCTGCTGGCGTTGGGTTTCGTAATACATATCGCTGTAATGTCCCGTTTGCGCCAGCGCTTTAAAAGAGAAAACAATAAAAAATAAAATGAAAAGTGAGTTCCGTTTTTGTAAGTGAAGGTGTAGCATTCAGCATTCTTTTGGTGTCAGAAGCCTAAAATAAATATTATAACAATCCAATCTTGAATTTGCAGGGTTATGCGTGTAGAAAAATTTTCAATGAAGGGATCTCATCAACGGTTCACATATATGCTGAGATCATTCAATTCATATTCAGCTCCTAATGCTTACCTTTGCGCCCTATGACGATAGAGCAATTAAAAGATATGAGAGACCGTATCCTGGTTTTGAGGAGGTTTCTTTGACGTCGCTAACAGGGAAGCGAAAATAAATAACGACAAACAACTCTCACTTTCTCCCGGCTTTTGGGATGATAATACCCGTGCCACGGCTATTTTAAAAGAGATCAAGGTAAATGAATACTGGGTGGATATGTTTAACAGCGTATCGACAGCGGTAGAAGACTTTGCTGTGCTGTTTGATTTTTGGAAAGAAGGAGAAGCAACGGAAGATGAAGTGAAGGAAGCCTATTCGAAAGCCATCGAGGCTATAGAGGAGGCAGAATTCAAGAGCACATTGAATGATCCCGCAGACTCTTTGCCCGCAGTGGTAGAGATTAACAGCGGCGCCGGCGGAACCGAAAGCCAGGATTGGGCCGAAATGCTTGCACGCATGTATCGCATGTATGGCGAAAAGCAGGGCTGGAGCGTAACTGAATTAGATTGGCAGTGGGGCGATGGTGCCGGTATTAAAAGTGCGGCCTACCAGTTTGACGGTCCCTTTGCCTATGGTTTTTTAAAAGGCGAAAGTGGCGTGCATCGCCTGGTGCGTATTTCCCCTTTCGACAGCAATGCACGCAGGCATACTTCTTTTGCCAGCATTAACGTATATCCCCTGGTAGATGATAGCATTGAAATAGATATTAAAGATGCAGATGTAAAAATGGAGACCGCCCGCAGTGGTGGCGCCGGCGGGCAAAACGTAAACAAAGTAGAAACAAAGGTTTTTTTAACCCATATACCTACCGGAATTGTTGTAGTTTGTCAAACCGAACGCAGCCAGCTCGCCAATAGAGAAAAGGCCATGCAGATGTTGAAGAGCCGTTTGTATGAAGAAGAGCTTCGCAAGCGCAACGAAGTGCGTGACGCCGCAAACGCCAATAAGAAGAAGATAGAGTGGGGTAGCCAGATACGCAGTTATGTTTTCCATCCTTATAAAATGATTAAAGATCATAGAACCGATTTCGAAGTAGGTAATGTGCAACCCGTGATGGATGGAGAATTGGATGGTTTTATAAAAGCCTTTTTGATGAGTGAAAAGGATGCAGAAGCCTGATTGATTTTTTTAACTTTGATGAATTAGATTGTACACATTTTAAATTCCAAGATATGCAATACGGCGATTTTTATTACCCATTACCAGCAAATGAACCAGTGTTGAATTATGCGCCAGGTTCTGCTGAAAAGAAAAGATTAAAAGAAGTATTGAAAGAATTGAAGTCTTCAAAGATCGATGTACCTATGTATATCGGCAACGAAGAAGTGCGAACAGGTAATACCACCGATATTCGCCCACCCCATGAACATAAACACCTGTTGGGGCAGTTCCATACTGGCGATGCAAAACATGTAACAAAAGCGATCAACGCTGCCCTAAAAGCAAAAGATAAATGGAGCAACCTTAGCTGGGAGAACCGTGCAAATATATTTTTGAAAGCCGCTGATCTTATTGCTGGCAAGTATCGTCCTTACATGAATGGTACTACCATGCTTGGCCAAAGTAAAAATGCTTACCAGGCAGAGATTGATGCTGCCTGCGAGATCATTGATTTTTTACGTTTTAATGTTCACTACCTGAGTGAAATTTATCGCCAGCAGCCCATCAGCGGGCCGGGTGTGTATAATCGCCTGGAGTATCGCCCACTCGAAGGATTTGTGTTTGCCCTCACGCCATTCAACTTTACTGCTATTGGTGGTAATCTACCAACAAGTGCTGCCATGTGTGGTAACACGGTTGTTTGGAAATGTGCCAATACACAGGTGTACAGTGCTCAAATGTTTATGCGTATTTTAAAAGAAGCAGGTTTGCCCGATGGTGTTATCAACCTGGTTTTTGTAGATGGTCCAACTGCAGGAGATGTAATATTTAACCACCCTGATTTTGCGGGAATTCATTTTACAGGAAGTACCGGCGTATTCAACCGGATGTGGGAAACCATTGGCAAAAATATGAGCATGTATAAATCCTATCCTCGTATCGTAGGCGAAACGGGAGGTAAGGATTTTGTGATAGCACATAGGTCTGCAAACGTGGATGCAGTAGTTACTGCGCTTGCCCGTGGTGCTTTTGAATACCAGGGCCAGAAATGTTCTGCCGCTTCAAGAGCTTATATTCCGAGTAATATGGCAACGGAAGTGAAAAAGAAACTGGTAGAGCAGGTGAAGACGATGAAGATGGGAACGGTGGAAGATTTCACCAATTTTGTGAATGCCGTAATTGATGAAAAAAGTTTTGATAAACTGGAAGGTTATATCAGGGATGCCCGCAAACGCAATAGCGGGGCTAAAATATGGGTAGGCGGTGGCTGTGATAAAACCAGTGGCTACGTCATTGGACCCACTACTATTGAGGCCAGCGATCCAAAATATGTAACCATGTGCGAAGAATTGTTTGGACCTGTTTTGACGGTGTATATTTATGATGAAAATAAATATGAAGAAACGCTGAAACTGGTAGATGGCACTTCATCTTATGCATTAACCGGAGCTGTGTTAGCCACCGATCGTTATGCCATTGAAACAGCAGTGAACAGGTTAAGGAACAGCGCCGGTAATTTTTATATTAACGATAAACCTACTGGAGCAGTGGTTGGGCAACAACCATTTGGCGGCGCCAGGGCGAGCGGTACCAATGATAAAGCAGGATCTGCATTAAACCTGTATCGCTGGTTGAGTGCAAGAACCATCAAGGAAACATTTGATTCGCCAACAGATTACCGTTACCCGTTTTTGTTGGAGAAATAAATTCGAACTATTTTCAAGGCACCATACCGGTGCCTTTTTTTATGATAAATAAATTCCTGATTATTTTGTTGGTATTATCGAGCGGAACGTATTCAAGTTCGGTAGCCCAGGCTGGCTACAAAATAACATACGGTATTTCACACAACGTAAACCTTCTTCCGACAGATAGTAACTACAAAACGTTGATGAAAAAGGTGGTAGTTTTTACCGATAGCGTCTCTTATTTTTATTACTTGCGTGCTCATGAAAAAGATTACTTACAAAATGGAACGGAGTATGGACGCAAGCTTATTCATCATACCCAGCTGAACTACCTGGGTACATTGCAGTATTATCATTATATGATTCATTCGCCAACCAGGAAAAATAATTATTTAATACAAGGGAATATTGAAAAGCCAGTCAGTGGCTGGAGCATTGACAGCTCGGAGGCTACTTATTTCAGAGAATATAAATGTTTTCAAGCAAGTGCCTTGTTGCCGTCGGGTGATACAGTTTTCGTAAGTTATACGCCTGATATACCTGTTCCATTTGGACCCGAAATTTATCCGGGTCTGCCGGGGGTAGCCCTGGAAGCTTTTGATCCCATCCGAGGCCGCTATTACTTTGTAATCGACATTCAAAAAGGAGCGTTTCGAATCCAAAGACCAGAAAACATTAAAATAAGGAAAGCGACACCTCATCCCAAAAATCCAAGGTAACCGGAGACAAAACTTCCACAGCAATTTTAACGGTATTGTCCGAATGTACATATGTGTAAAATATGTGTACAATACCACTCCCTTTAGGTTTTTGAACCATTACTTTTGCCGCTTCAATTTTTTATATATCAAAAACTTACTATGACTACAAAAGTATCATTCAGATTAGCGGCTGAATTTGTTGCGAATGCATCTGAAGGAATTTTATTGGGAGATTTTAATAACTGGAATCCCGAAGAAGGAGTTCAACTACAAAAAACCGACGACGGATCAATGGTGGCTGAAATTGCACTCGTATCCGGGAAAACATATCATTACAGGTATTTGCTCAGCGACGGCCGCTGGGTGAACGATTTTAGCGGCACCACCGCATGGGTGGAAGCTTTTGGAAATTATGTAGAAAACAACGTGGTGGAAGTACCGGCATCGCAGGCTGTAAAAACCAAAACTGCACCGGTAACTGCTAAAAAACCTGCTGCAAAAACTGTGGCTGCAAAAAAAGAAAAAGTAGTTGCCGACGATCTTACCAAAATTGAAGGCATCGGCAAAAAGATAGCTGCGCTGCTGAAGAAGCAAGGAATTCTCAGTTATAAAGATCTTTCAAAATCAACTATCAAAAATTTAAAAACAATATTGCAGGACGCTGGACCCCAGTACAGCATGCACAACCCGGGCAGTTGGCCAAAGCAGGCAAAATTGGCGGCCGCAGGCAAATGGGACGAATTGATTGCGCTGCAGGCCGATTTAAACGCTGGTAAATAAATAATCACAACAACATAATATCACAGCCTTCCTTATGGGAGGCTGTTTTATTTTATGTGCTACATTTGTGAACTATGTCAAAGCAGGTTTTACTCAATGCATCGCAACTGGATGTTACACTCAACAGGCTCGCCTACCAGCTGGTTGAAAATTACCAGTCATTAAAAGATATTGTTTTCATTGGCATTCAGCCCAGGGGTGTAAGAGTAAGTGCGCTGCTGGTGGAGAAAATAAAGGCATTGTATCCGGATGAAAATATTCAATACGGCATCCTTGATATTACTTTTTACCGTGACGATGTAAGGGAAGAGTTTCATACTGCCAGCGAAACGGCTATCTCCTTTTCTATTGAAGGCAAAACGGTGGTACTGATAGATGATGTATTGTATACCGGCCGCACCATCAGGGCAGCGCTGGATGCATTGCAGGATTTTGGCAGGCCCAGTAAGGTAGAACTCTGCGTTTTGATCAACAGGCGTTTCAGCCGCCAGTTACCCATCCAGGCAGATTACTGCGGTAAATCAATTGATTCTACCGAGGCGCAAAAAGTAAAAGTAGACTGGGACAATAAGGAAGTGCATTTGTATTAGGAGTATGGGCCCTCAATATTCATTCGGCCGCCTGGTAGAAAGCTTATCAAATTATGGGAAAAGCACAATAAAAATCCCTTAGCTTTGCATCTTAATGCAACTATCTACCAAACATTTATTAGGCATTAAAGAACTCACCCCGGAAGATATTTCCTCTATTTTAACTACTGCCGCTCAATTCAAAGAAGTTTTACAGCGACCCATCAAAAAAGTTCCTTCTTTACGGGACATCACCATCGTAAACCTGTTTTACGAAAACAGTACCCGTACCAGGATATCATTTGAGCTGGCAGAAAAAAGATTGAGCGCTGATACCATCAACTTTGCGGCCTCCGGTTCCTCCGTAAGCAAGGGTGAAACATTGCTGGATACCGTTAATAATATCCTGAGCATGAAGGTTGACATGGTGGTGATGCGTCACAGTGCCAGTGGAGCTCCGCATTTTCTTTCAAAACATTTACCCAATACGGCCATTGTGAATGCAGGAGACGGTATCAATGAACATCCCACGCAGGCATTATTAGACGCTTTTTCTATCCAGGAAAAAACCGGGGGACTTGCAGGTAAAAACATTGTACTGGTAGGAGACATTATGCATAGCCGGGTGGCGCTCAGCAATATTTACCTTTTGAAAAAAATGGGAGCCAACGTAACGGTCGCAGGTCCTCCAACACTCATTCCGAAATACATTGAACAGGCCCTTGGCGTAAAAGTAGAATATAACCTCAAACGGGCGCTGGAATGGTGTGATGTAGCAAACGTTCTGCGTATCCAGTTGGAGCGGCAAAACCAGGTATTATTTTCTTCGCTGCGTGAATACAACCTGGCTTACGGTGTTACCAGGAAATTACTGGACAGTATTGGAAAAGAAATAGTGATCATGCACCCGGGCCCTATCAACAGGGGTGTGGAAATAGACAGCGATGTGGCAAATGGAAATGAATCCATCATTTTGCAGCAGGTAGAAAATGGGGTGGCGGTACGCATGGCGGTATTATATTTACTCGCAGAAAGAAAAGGGGAGAGTAACGTTTAAAATTTCGATTTTCAATTAAACAACTGTTATGAAAGTTTGTTTGTTTCCCGGCACATTTGATCCTGTAACACTGGGCCACACCGATATCATTGATCGGGCACTTCCCTTATTTGATAAACTGGTAATAGGCATCGGTAGAAATATTAATAAGGTTCCTATGTTCAGCGAGCAACAAAGGCTGCAGTGGTTGCGTGATATCTATAAAAATAACCCCAAAGTGGAAGCCGTGGCATACGACGGACTTACTGTGGAATGCTGCAAACAGGTAGGCGCCAATTTTATTTTGAGAGGCATTCGTTACGTAAACGATTTTGAATACGAAAAAGCCATCGCTGATATGAACCGCAGCCTGGAGGAAAATATCGAAACCATTTTTTTAACCTGTTTACCTCAATATACTTCTGTGGCCAGTACGCTCGTGAGAGATGTACTTAAAAACGGCGGAAATGTTACACAGTTTCTTCCACCGGAAGTAAATGAAACCATCAAACTTAACGGGATTGGAAAATAGTATCTGGTTCAACAAATCGCTGGAAGTTTCCATGTTGCATGCCACTATGCCCAACACAATGGGTGCGCATTTAGGAATGGAAAGCGTAGCACTCGGCCCCGATTTTTTAACGATCCGTATGCCCGTTGACCACCGCACCCACCAGCCCTATGGTTTATTACACGGTGGCGCCAGCGTAGCCCTTGCAGAAACAGTTGGAAGTATTGCTTCTCACCTGGTAATTGATCCATCAAAATTTATCTGTGTAGGTATGGAGATAAATGCCAATCATGTAAAAGGAGTACGTTCCGGCTGGGTGTATGGAACTGCCAGCCCACTGCACCTCGGCAACAACACCCACGTATGGGATATTAAAATAAAAGACGAATCCGGCAAACTTGTTTGTATAAGCAGGCTCACAGTAGCAATTCTCCCAAAAAAATAATTCCTCCTACCCAACTTTTGAGGCGGAACTTAGGTATATACAATACACAGCAAAATTCTAAACGCTTATTTGAACCTACCCGGCGAAGATATCAGCGAACTGGTGCAGGATTGTATCCACAATGATCGAAAGGCCCAGGAACGCCTGTATAAAAAATATTACAGGGCGATGATGAATTTATGCCTGCGCTATTGCAATACGGAAACGGATGCCTTGCCCGTTTTAAATATTGCTTTTTATAAAGTATTCAAAAATATCGGGCGGTTTGATGCTTCCAGGGCGCAGTTATATACCTGGATCAGGGCGATCGTTATTAACGAATGTTTCAATCAGCTCCGCCTCGAAAAAGGAAAATTGCAGGCTGGAACTTTGGGAAATGATGTGGATATCCAGGTAGAGCCTTCCGTGTTTGAAAAGATGAAGGAAACAGATGTTTTGCAACTAGTACAGCGCCTGCCAGCCGCTACCCGTGCTGTTTTCAATTTATTTATTATCGACGGATTCGCCCACAAAGAAATTGGGGAAATGCTTGGGATAAGCGAAGGCACCAGCAAGTGGCATTTAAATGAAGCCCGGAAAAAATTACAAAAAATGATATTAAATATCAAAGAACCAAATTGAATGAAATAAAACGATATGACCAGGAGTTAGCGACAACACTCGAACATTTGCCTATGCCTTCCGAAGATATTGCATGGGAGGCAATGTTGCAGCTGCTTAATAAAGAGGAAGATGAGCCCGTGATAGTGCCATTCTATCGCAGGTGGGGATGTTTGTTGATAGGTTTATTAATCGGATTGTTGATTGCAGGAGGAGGGTATTGGTACATTCAGCATAAAGCATCGTCGAAAGGTTCAGATACTGCGGGCACCCATTCGGTTGTGTCAAAAGCAGATCCCCGTTTGCATGACAAACCTGAGGAGAACATTAGTTACAAACAATTGGACAGTTTAAATAAACCCGCTTCTGCAAATCATTTAGTCGGCCCTGGCCCCAAAGTTTTAGTTACAACTGGCCCAGATGATATTTTGGCCAATGGAAAAAGAAGCGTACGGATCCCGCAGCGTTGGAGAGTTAGATCAACGGGTGCAGCGGCAATGGGCAGTAACCCTTCGGTAGTGGATCAGAACAGCATTAAGATGATTTCCGACCCGGATATGAGGATAAGTATATTAGATGGAAATACTGGTTTGAATCAGGGAGAGGATAAAATGCTGGGAAGCAAAACGGGTGGGAAGGAAAGAAATATTGCAGGCATAGATATTACAGATACTGCCTCGACGCCGGTTCAGTTGGAAACCGAAATCAATAAAAGTAACATTGCTTCTACAGACAGCCTCGCTA